>JBGTNM010000392.1:0-2188 GCA_041743025.1 Microcystaceae cyanobacterium | reverse complement strand
TCTCCTTCCAACGATAATCCTTTCCTTAACGACGCCATTCCCGATGACAACGCCCCACCATCACCCGCAGAGGTGACGGCTCTCATCGTTGCCTATGAAAAACGTGTGCGGAAACCGCGATTGGAGTATATCGCACAGTTAGCACCTGCTGTCGAAAGGGCGCTGATTGATGCAGGCTTTTGTATTGAGGGACATCTACCGCTGATGACCTGCGCTCCTGGCTCAGAGCAAATCCTTCCTGTCCCTCTAGGTATCGAGCTAATTTTGCCAGTTTTTGATGCTGATCTGCTTGCCACGGTCGCGGTTCAGAACGAAGCTTACGGCGATCCTCCGCCTGACTCCTCATCGATCACCCGACTCCGAAACAGCCTTGAAGCAGGCGGAATCGCTGTTCTAGCCCGAATTACGGCAACGGGTGAGCCTGTAGGTGCAGGTGTATGTTCCGTACCCAGGAACCAAACAACGGAAATTGCAGGTATTGGGGTACGTGCTGCCTTCCGCCGACGGGGTGTGGCAGGAGCGCTCACAACTCGATTGGTACAAGAAGCTTTTGCTGTGGGTGTCTCTGTACCTTTCCTGATGGCTGCACATGAAGTAGAAGAACGGATTTACGCTCGTGCAGGTTTTTCTTTGGTCGGTGAGATCCTGCATATTTCACGCTCAATAACATAGGCAATGAAGTTAATAATTGGCTGAAATGTAATGGAAAGTCAGCAGGTTCTTAGTAAGAATTGGGGCAAGCAGTATTCAATTTACCTATACCGAGATAAAGATTCATCCTGGAATGCAGCCGTATGTCAGACTTGCTTAGAAGAATTACGATTAACGGGACTTAAACAATGAATTAAAACCAAATAAGTTATAATCTATGCTAGGTAAGCATTTCACGTCAAGAAATACCTATGAAAGAAACCACACCTGACGCAATGCCCCCATGCTTTGAGAAATGGTGCAGTCGGTTCGATGATATTTTCAGCCATCAAGCCCAAAAAAAAGGGTTTAGGCACTATTTGGGGGGACTATTGGGAGAAAGTGAGCGAAAAAACTTAACTCAAATGTCGAACAACGCAGTAGGAGTGGTTTACCACCAATTGCATCATTTTTTAACAGAAGCGACCTGGGACTCAAAAAAAGTTAACGAGCGAAGATTGCAAGTAATGCAACAATGCAGTCAAACAAAGGTAAGAAGAGGATTTACTTTAATAATCGATGATTCTGGACATAGAAAAAGTGGCAATGAAACGGCTGGAATTGGAAGACAATATATAGGAGAAATTGGCAAAATAGATAATGGTGTAGTGCTGGTAACTACACATTTATATGATGGAGTGAAAAGTCTGCCATTAGATGTGGAATTATATCAACACGCTAGTTCATTAGCCGCAGGAAAGCAAGACCCAGAATTTGTAAAAAAGCCAGATATAGCATTGAAGTTAATTGACAAATGTCTAAGTAGAGGTGAAAAGCCTGGAGTAGTATTGGTAGATGCCGGATATGGAAATAATAGTACTTTCTTGAAGGAATTAGAGTCAAAGAAGTTAAAGTACATAGCAGGATTAGCAAAAAATAGAAAAGTATTTTGTGAGTTAGAACCAAGTCAAGAGACAGTTGAAATTAGATTAGATGAATTAGCTAAAAGACTAGACACAGAGGCATTTGCAGCTATTCAACTAGAGCTAGAAACCTCAAAAGTAGTTTGGGTAGCAACCGTTGAAGTAGAAATATCAGCGATGACAGGAACTAGAACAATAGCTATCGTGATGAATGCTGCTAGTTTAGCTGAAGCTACAGAAGTTAATTATCTCATTACTAATGTTGCTACAGAAAAAGCCACAGGGGGATGGATAGTAAAAACTTATTCCCAAAGGAGTTGGGTGGAAGTATTCTACCGTGAAGCCAAAGGATGGTTAGGCTTAAGAGAATATCAGGTGCGAAGTATAAAAAGTCTTCATCGACATTTGATATTAGTTTTCTGTGCCTACAGTTTTATTGTTTGGCAACAATTAACGGGAGGATTAAGACGGCGTTGGGCGAATAAACGATTGAATACATTTACTGAAGCTTTATCAGCTTTTAGAACAGCTATATCTTATCGATTTGTCGCTTGGCTCCAGGAGAATAGTGACGTATTTGCATTACACCTAGCCAGTTTAGGGCTTGTTTGGGTTTAAACTTTGTTCAAGTCCCG
>JBGTNM010000391.1:0-2860 GCA_041743025.1 Microcystaceae cyanobacterium | reverse complement strand
AAAAATATTGATGTTGATGTCATTCTTGCCGCTACCTGTCAACTCCTTCAACTTGGCTCTCCTGGACAAAACCTTGTTGTTGCTACTATCAATGTCAAACATTTGAGCCGTTTTGTTAACGCACGAACTTGGACAGAAATTAGTTTTTAGGGGAGCATCCCATTAATGTAAAAATCAGAGAACTATCCTTGAAGTGGGATATAAAATTTATTTCATTGTCCATTTATAAAATATAAACTGACCCCATCCAGCAATTCACTCTCATTTTAAGTGAATGGGTTCAAAAATTTGACCGAATTGTCGAGAGGTTAAATGATTAAATGGCTAGTTGGCCATTGAGGTAAGCACAACGAAGATATAAAATATTTGGAACGTTGTCTTTTTTCCATTGCGCTCCCGTTAATTTTACTCTGTGTCCAATTTGTTTGACAGATGATTCAACCGCTCCACTGCCAATCGAACAAACTTTTTGCCAACTCAAATAATAATAATTGACAATCCTTGAAGCGTGCTTTTTCAGGTAATTACTAAACTGATGTCCCCCCAGGGGTTGCTGCTGATTCAAATAACGGATAGCTGTGTCCACTTCTCCCATCCAAAGATAGGCTTTTAATTGTTCTATCTGCTTTCTTGAGCCTTCTATCTTATGAAGGTTTTCCATCAAATGATACCAATCTAATATTTCTATTCTTTTTTCTTTTTCACTAATCTCAGCTACGATATTCCAGATTCCATCATGTCCGTCTCCTAGACAAAACACGGGGTCGGTTAGTTTTTGGCTATTTACCCAGTTGATTAATGACTCATTATCGTGAAAGAATGCTCCTTGATAAATTCCCTGTAATCTCGCCACTTTATATTCTTTCCACTGACTTTTTTCTCCCTCTTCGCCTCTCAGCCTTATTGTTCCTCCATCAATGGCTATTTCTGACAAACTTTGTTTTATCTCTGCTAGGATATTCTCGATTTTTTGGACTTTTCGGTGATGGGTCGAATGTCCCACTTTTAGCCCAGTTAATAGTAACATATCTTCTTCGGCATTTTGATAGGATTCATTAGCACTTAGAAGAAGACAGCATTTTTCTAATAAGGGACTATGGCGAGTATACCCCTCTACTCCTAACTTTTCTGCCTGTTTTTTCGTTATTTTGATGTTTCCCACACAACTTTTTAGGGTTCTTTTTCTTCCTTTTCTCGTTCCTGTCTTTCTTTCCAGAAAAAAAGGGCGATTTCAGGACTTACATTCTCTAACACCTGCTCTCTTACTGTTTTTTCAATCCCTTCCAAGCTTTCCAGACTCTTCGGGTCACTGTTATCATACAAGATTTCACTGGCTCGTTTCAAGCATTCTTTCAATTCCAGACGTTCTGATGGTGTCATTGGTTTTCCTCTATATTTCTACCCCTCTATTATCTCAATTTTTGTCTCCTTGCAAAATTGGGATGCTCCCGTTTTTAGGGACTTTTTCACAGAAGCGATCGCTTCCTTATCTATCCTGATTCGTCCCTCAACCTCATTTTTCCGGATACTCCTATCTCTACTTCTGGGATAAGCAATACTCATACTTTAACGGTTGACTCGCTTTTTAGGTACAGCTAGAATGGAACAGGTATAGATAATGGAACTTTAGGGGAATGACGACTTCTGAGCAAACCAATCGCCTGTTACAATTCGACCAGTGTGGTTCCCATAAGCAGCACTCTTGTAACTTGGACTTGGCCCTAACCCAAGCTCGGACGGGTTGGCTCAAAGACTGGTTACAGGAGAATTTGCCCGAAATTCTTGACCTCCAAGACACTCCCGATGACCATGACTTAGCGAAAGAATGGGATAAGAAGGCCAAGCAAATGATGAGCGATCGCGGACTCACTACTCCCTCCCAACAGAAAAACCGCCTCACTGATCTTCGCAACGCTATCAAAGCTATTGACCCTAACCATCCCGCTTTAGCTGATGTTGGCTTTACGACAGAGGAATGGGAACTGATTAACCGTCCTTCTGAGGACAAGGTTAGCGAGCGCACTACTAAATTCTTGACTGACCCTGATGCCATTGTCAATCGAGCTAGTGAATTATTAAGCAGTCGAGAGTGGAATGAGGTAGCGGCGGGGTTAGCGGTTTTGACGGGACGACGTTGCTCAGAAATCCTCAAAACGGCTACTTTTACCGATAAGTCTGCTTATTCAGTTATTTTTATGGGAGCGCTCAAGCGCCGCAATGAAGGCCCTCAGTTAAGGTTTGAGATTCCGACTTTAGCTCCTGCTCACAAGGTGATCAGAGCGATCGCTAAACTTCGAGAATGGGTAGATACCACAGCGATGACTAACACAGATGTTAATAACCGCTATGCTGAGGGAGTCATCAAAGCCTGCGATCGCCATTTCCGTGACCTGGTTCCCCCTCGGCAGGGGGAAGATAATCTCTACACCCACTTGTTCAGGTCAGTTTATAGCACCATTGCTACTCATTGGTATTGTCCTACTCATGTGCCTGAGTTAGAGTACAGGGCTTATATTCAGGGGCATTTTAAGATTTTAGAGGAGAAAGACCCGACTCTCAGACGGACTTTGGCCAGCGATCGCCATTACTTCGACTATCAGATTAGCGACGGTAATGGCAATATTGATGGTCGTTTAGGCATTAAGCTAGGTCTGCTTTCGGTTGAGGTTCTTGAGGCTTTTAAGGGTTCTCAATCTACTAGCACTTCGGTCATGACTGTTAATGTTGATCAGACTTCTTCTAACGAAATCCCCCATTCTGTACCCGTACTCGCAACTGAACCGGAACCGGAATCGGAAGATGAGTCATTAATGGCTAAACTGACTCAACCGATTAAAGATCTCTTAGAGAGCGATCGCTA
>JBGTNM010000390.1:0-14909 GCA_041743025.1 Microcystaceae cyanobacterium | reverse complement strand
TCAATTTTGGGGCAATTCCGAGCGCATTAAGTACCATTATCCAGGAGGCATTTTCACCGACTGCTGTCGAAGGGGGCGCAATCGGGGTACTGGTGCAGGGAATTCGGCGCGGTGTTTTTTCTCATGGGGCGGGATTGGGGACAGCCGCGATCGCCCATGCCGTTGCCAGAACGCAAGAACCCATCCGCGAGGGCATTATTGCTATGCTAGAACCATTTATCGTTACGGTCATTATCTGCAACCTGACGGCGTTAGTCATCATCACGACGGGGACGTATGGGGAGGATTTGAGTGGTTCGGCTTTAGCGTCTTTGGCGTTTGAACGAGTAATGGCTTGGTCGCCAGGAATTTTAGCCGTTATTATTGTTCTGTTTGGCTTATCGACTGTGATTACTTGGAGTTATTATGGGGAGCGATATTGGGCTTATTTATTGGGCGAATCGAGCACTGTTCTCTTTAAAGGTTTGTTTTTAGGGTGTATTTTTGGGGGAACGGTGGTCAACTTGGAGTCAGTCGTCGATTTTAGTGACATGATGCTACTGACAATGGCACTCCCGAATTTGTTGGGTTGCCTATTGCTGTCGGGACAAGTGGCTGAAGATTTGCAGAACTATTGGCACAGAAAAAGGCAAGAGGCAAAAGGCAAAAGGCAAGAGGTTTAATGATTATTCTTCAACTCTAACGCTATCGGGAACGCCGACAGGTGAAAGGTTAGCAATAGATTTTAGATTCTGAGTACGGACTAATTCGGTAAAATTGAGGTTAGTGCGTCCTTCTAGTTGAGCGACACTTTCAATTGCCGCCAAAAGGCTGCTAGCTGCCGAAACCTCTGTATAACCTCGCCGCAAAGCTGCTTTAATCGCGGCTTCATCTGCGTCTAATTCTCGCCTGACGCTGCGATTGTTGCGCCAAATCTGGTTAGCAGCGATCGCGCTTAATCCTCCCGCTACCATAATCCCTATAGCATCCCCTTGCCACAGTTCTGCCGTCAGTCCCAACAGTCCTGCGGAGGTGATCGCTTGATATACATCGGGTTTGAGCCATTTAATGCCCGTTAAGCTGCTTGAATATCGCAAAATTAGTAAATCGCGCTCTCCCCGCGACAGCCGCCGCCAGAGGTCGAAGTTAATATAAATAGGGCGACTCTCCCATTTCCAAGGAACCGGGAAAGGCGCGTCAATCACCTTCGACTGCTGAGGTTTGCTGGTAATTTTGGTCAGCATTCGCCCAGAAGCAGGCATGACATCTAGTAAGCGAGCGATTTCAGAGTCGATACTCATCTAGGTTGGGGTAAAAGCGAAGCTAATTACTGAGTATAACGGCTTTCTGACTCACTATCTTTATATAAGCAATTTTTTAAATGTTGAATTTTATATAAGTACCAAAAGCGGTTCGGTTCCCAAACGGTAGGATTATCTGGTTCAAACACGCTTTGGTTGAGATATAGCCAGACGGCACTGCTAGCCTGTTTGATTTTACCGACTCTAACTGTCCACTCCATAAGATTAAAATCCTTTTAGCAATGTGTGTGTGAGGAACTTTAGTCAAACTGTCAAAATTTTAGAGTTCTTTTCAACAAACTCCTCCTATCAATGTGGCAGATTTAGTCGTGATTGCGCTTGGTCACAAACGCGGAAAATCATCATCAAATTTACGGAGAATCAGTGTTATCACTGATCTCATCTCTTAAGCCAATCTAACAAATTTTGATAATTTTTGACATCAAGAGCAATTTGATATTAGGCAAAATTACGCTCTTTAAAATCGTACTAACCGAGAAAACAAAATTTTGCAAAATAGCCCAGTAGTTATACTAGTTTTCCCGCAGTTTTGGCAATTGTTTCTTTCGTTTACGTTTTTTAATAATTTAAGTATCTCGGTGGCGGGTGATTTCAATACTGATTTTGCCGCCAAAGTCGGGAATGGGAGCGGCAAGCTTACTGAGGCGGACGCGCACCTGCTGCACGAGCGGGAGGGTTAACAGTTCATCGGCGATCGCGGTGGCGAGTTTTTCAATCAGAATATATTTTAAAGTAGAAATATCGTGTTTGACGATCGCGATCGCACTACGGTAGTCAAGAGTATCGGCAATGTTGTCGCTCTCTCCAGCAGAGGCTAAATCGAGCCAGAGCGTCAAATCGACTTCAAACCACTGTCCCAATACCTGTTCTTCTGGCAGGTATCCTGTATAGCCGTAGCAGCGAATTCCCGTAATTTCAATAACATCCATCATCAAATAGACTTCTTACAGAAGTCGGGAAAAGGTTAAAGGGAAAGGGGGAAAGGAAATATTTTTAGTTAAAATAGGTCTAAATTCAGTTGTGTTGCTTTACTGCTATGAATCAACCTCCTCGTCATTCTATCTCGCGTAAAATTCAAACCCAAGCTGCAATTTTAGCTGGATTTGTTGCCATTTTCTGGATTAGCGAAATTTTAGACTTGTTTGTCTTTCACGAAGCCTTAAATCGATTTGGCATTATGCCTCATAGCTTAGTCGGATTGCGCGGCATTCTGTTTGCTCCTTTCTTGCACGGTGGCTTAGGACACCTGATTGCGAATACCATTCCCTTCGTTATTTTAGGCTGGTTGGTCATGTTGCAAGAAACCAGCGATTTCTGGATTGTGACGGTTTTGACGATGCTCGTAGGGGGTTTAGGAGTTTGGCTGTTTGGCGCACCTAGTTCGGTACATATTGGGGCTAGTATTTTAATATTTGGCTATCTCGGTTTTTTACTGTTGAGAGGCTATTTTCAACGCAATCTTGCTTCAATATTTTTATCATTGCTCGTATTTTTTGTTTACGGAGGATTGGTTTGGGGAGTCTTGCCAGGACAGTTTGGAATTTCTTGGCAAGGTCACTTATTTGGATTTCTCGGCGGCGTGTTGGCGGCTAGATTGATTGCGACGGAGAAGCGATATTATCGGTAGGCCATTTTGGAAGAATTATGCGTCTAACACCTGACCACCGCGTTGCTATCTTACTGCATGAGGGCATTCGGGGAACTCATGGCAAAACGGGGCTGGCTTATTTACGCTACGCGGAAACTAACATTGTTGCGGTTATTGATGCCAATTGTGCAGAGGAGTCTCTGCCTACTTTAACGGGTATCCCTAGAGATGTGCCGATTGTTAACAGCGTACAAGCCGCCTTGATTTATCAGCCTGACGTGCTGTTAATTGGAATTGCCCCTTCTGGCGGCGCACTTCCCGATGCTTGGTGGGAAGAAGTTAAACAAGCGGTTGCCGCAGGGCTGTCAGTGGTTAACGGACTGCATACTCCTATGGCTCATTATTTTGAGCGTCTAGAGGTGAACCAGTGGATTTGGGACATTCGTCAGGAACCCAAAGAGTTAAACATCGGTCGAGGGTTAGCGCGATCGCTGGCTTGCCACCGTATTCTAACAGTGGGAACCGATATGGCGATTGGTAAGATGTCAGCGAGTTTAGAATTTGACCGGGCGGCTAGAGGGCGCGGTCTAAAATCGAAGTTTCTGGGAACGGGACAAGGAGGCGTGATGATTGCTGGGGACGGCATTGCCTTGGATGCGGTGCGAGTCGATTTTGCGGCGGGGGCGGTAGAACAGTTGGTGTTAGCGTGGGGAGACACTTGTGATATTTTGTGGATTGAAGGTCAGGGTTCTCTGCTGCATCCTGGTTCGACGGCGAGTTTACCCCTGATGCGCGGTAGCCAACCAACAGGCTTAATTTTAGTCCACCGAGCCGGACAGAGCCACATCCGAGATTTGCCTGACGTGCGGATTCCTGCTTTAACAAAAGTGGTCAAACTGTACGAAACCGTTGCGAGTGGGGCAGGAACTTTTGGCGAGGTTAAGGTTAAAGCGATTGCCCTTAATACTTACCATCTCAATTTAGAAGAAGCTCGCTTGGCGATCGCCTCGGTACAACAGGAAACAGGACTGCCTTGTAGCGATGTGGTCAGGTTTGGGGCTGATGCTTTGTTGGATGAAGTTTTAGCACAATAATTAATGAACAATCATCAATTAACAATCAATATGGTTTCAGACAAATCAGAACAGATGCAAAGCAAATACCTCGCGGGTAGAGAAGCCTTAGAACGGGGGCAGTACCGCCTCAGTGTTGAGAATCTAGAAGCAGCGAGGGATTTAGTCAATCCTGCTTCGCGTCAGGGAGGAGAAATTCAGATGTGGTTGGTCACTGCCTATCAAGCCGTCGGTAGACTCTCAGATGCGATCGCGCTTTGTCGTGAACTGACGCGCCATTCCAGTCCCAAAATTCGTAAGCAAAGCCAAAAAGTTCTCTACATCCTCGAAGCACCCCAGTTAAAACGTCCCCCCGAATGGATTCTCAAAGTTCCTACCGTAGACGCGAGTGCTGATAACCAAACTCAATATCTTAATGCCAA
The DNA here is from genome assembly GCA_041743025.1 of Microcystaceae cyanobacterium. Classification (GTDB taxonomy): domain Bacteria; phylum Cyanobacteriota; class Cyanobacteriia; order Cyanobacteriales; family Microcystaceae; genus JBGTNM01. The sequence continues at coordinate 10,525 of JBGTNM010000390.1, read as the reverse complement.
GTCAACAAGTACTATTCCCCCAAAGCCTTCCCTAAAGCTGGAAGATGCTAGTCAAATCAATACCCAAGATAATCGGTTTATTTGGGTGGCGTTGTTGCTGGTTTTATTAATCTTGGGAGGTGCAGTTTGGTTGAGTTGAAATAAATTCACAATGCTTTTGGGGGCTTTTGGGGGCTTTTGGGCGCACGTAATGTAAGCAATACAAGAGGGCGCACGCGATGCGCCCCTACGGAGATTCAAAATGGTAAGTCAATCAATAAGTTCTGACTTTCAGGATAATTTTTGAGATTTTCTGGGTCATCATTCCAGCGTTTTGGATTGTTTAAGATGTATTCTCGAATATGGCTTAAATGTTTCTCATCACGAATAATCGATTCATAATAATTTCGTTGCCAAATTGAAAGATCGCGGTTATGGCGCAGCAAATTAATTCGTTTAGTCACAGCAGATTTAAACCCAGCAACAAATGATGATAAAGAATTAGGTTTTTGTTGCCGATGTAGGGGCGCATCGCGTGCGCCCAAATTATTCGATTTGGCATCGCGTATACCCAAAATATTTGAGTTAACATCGCCTGCTCTCAATTCATCGTTTTTGTCTAACCGAATACCGTCTTTAATTAACACAATTCCATGCAAATGATTGGGCATAACTATCCATTCATCTAATTGAAATTCTGGTCGAAGTTGAGAAGTACGAAGCCATTCTTGTGCTGCAATTTTACCAATTTGATTGAGATGCATTTGACTGTTACGAATTTCCCCGAACCAGCATTGTTTTTGATATGTGCAGAGAGTGACAAAATATGCTCCTGATTGCGAGTAATCATATCCGTTGAGGCGGATGGAACGGCGGTGATGTTTTTCGGGGTTAAATGTCATTGGTTGATTGATAAATATATATTTGATGAATAAGCAATATCTGTTGGGTCAAGGAATACTTTTTGGACGCACGTAATGCAAGAGCAATGCTTGTGGGCGCACGCGATGCGCCCCTACGGAATATTTTAAGGTTGTGGTTGGGTTTGAGTGCGATCGCGATCGCACTTCAATTAATCGTCAATTTTTTGGGCTTGTCGAGCTAAGTGGAGTACAAGGTCTATTAATTCAGGGAATTGAATGGGTTTAGCTAAGTGTGCTTGGAAACCGGCGAGAAAGCTAGAAGAGCGATCTTTGTCGCGGGTAAACGCTGTGATGGCTGCGGCAGGCAGAAATCCGCCCCGTTGGGCTTCGCGGGATCTCACTTGACGCAGCAAGCTATAGCCATCTTCGTCTGGCATACCGATATCGCTGAGTAACACGTCTGGTTGTGCTTGCTCAAGGACTTGAAGTGCTTCTTTCACTGAGGCAACTGCTGTCACTTTTGCCCCATTTTGTTCGAGAATGACGGTGAGCAATGTCCTTGCGTCTGTTTCGTCATCGACAACTAGCACTTGCAGATTGTTTAAGCGGGAATAACTTGGGACTGGCGTTTCCGGTTCTGTTGTTGTGTTGGTTGGCAGGGAATCGCGCTCTGCTGGACAGTCGTTACAGGCGGGAAATCTTACGCTGAAAGTCGATCCTTGTTCCTCGCCTTGGCTAGCGGCGCAGACGGTTCCGCCGTGCAGTTCTACTAATTGCCGGACAATGGCTAGACCGAGGCCGAGTCCGCCGCGAGATTGGGGGCTAGTTACTTCTACTTGATGAAAATACTCAAAGATGTGGGGGAGCGCGTCGCTTTGAATGCCAATTCCTGTATCAGTTATGGTAATACTGATGCGATCGCCAATGCGATCTAGCTGAACTTTTACTTGTCCCCCCAGTGGGGTAAATTTAATGGCGTTAGACAGCAAATTCCAGACGATCTGCTGCAAGCGTTCTCGATCGCCCATGATGTAGCCCGCTTCAGTATTAAGAATAGATTCAATGGCGATCTTTTTCGCCGCCGCTAAAGGTTAGACTTCTTGCAAACGTCTAAAAAGTCCCCCTTTTTAAGGGGGATTTAGGGGGATCAAATGGCACTTATGCAAGAGTTCTGTTGTACTGAGGCGATCGCTGCCTCAATGACCGGAACAAGATCGGTCTGAACCGGATACAGGCGGATTTTGCCGCGAACGATGCGCGAGATATCTAGGAGATCTTCGATCAGTTTGTTCTGTAATAGGGCATTGCGCTCGATAGTCTTGAGAGCTTGACTCGTTTGGAGTTCGTCAAAGTTACCTTGGGCAAGCAGTTGCGTCCAGCCCAAAATGGCATTGAGTGGCGTTCGCAACTCGTGGGAGACGATCGCTAAAAAGTTATCTTTGAGTCGGTTGGCCGCTTGCGCCTCAATGCGGGCAGACTGTTCACTTTCAAGCAATTGCGATCGCTCTAATTCCAAGCGTTTGCTCTCGGTAATGTCTTGAGCGGCTCCGTAGATGCGAAAAATGCGAAAAGGATAGTCTGGCACTATTTCCCAGGCGGGCCGGGCGTAGTGGCGAACCCAGCGTATTTCGCCTTGTTTGGTGAGGAGGCGATGTTCGCAAGGCTCGGACTGGCCGGCGAGTAACTGCTGTACCTGTCGTAGGACAATCGCCCTGTCTTTATAGAGAATCAGGCTCTTCCAGCCCCCCAGCGCAATATCTTCGACGGTGTAGCCGCAAATGCGCGTGAAGGCTTCACTGAGGCGTTCGGGGACGAAGGTACCGTCGAGTTCGAGGCGATAGGCATAGGTATAATCGGAGGTCAGTTCTGAGAAAGCACGATAGCGTTCTTCGCTTTCGCGCAGAGCTACTTCTAGTTGCTGGCGTTCTTTGATTTCTCGTTGGAGCATGGTATTAGCCGCTTCAGCGATTTGCGCCCTTCTGGTGGCTGCTTCTACGGCGAGGCGATCGCTAATATCGCGCAACAGCCAGTGCCACTCCTTCGCTTTTCCTTTCTCAGTCGGCTGCATAGCAGATGCCGTCATAGCCGCCTCAAACACCTCTCCTTGGCGGGGGGCAATGCGGAGTTGCCACTCTGGCATCCAATCGCGCTCTTTGATCTCATTGAGCGTCGTGCGGAAGGTGGGGCGCTCTTCATAGGGAATGAAGTTGCTCAAGGGTTTGCCGATGAGATACTGCGGCAAGACGTTGAGGAGCAGGGCGGCGGCGCGGTTGGCTGCTCGAATGATGCCAACTTCATCGGTGACGAAATAACCATCGGGGGCAAACTCGAATAAGTCCTGATATCGCTGGCGTTCTTTTTCGGCTTGGTTGCGAGCGATCGCCAGTTCTTGATTCTGGGTGAGCAGTTCCTCTTGTGCGACGAATAACTCTTCTAATGCCGTCCGCAACTCCTCGAAGACTTCTAATAACAGTCCCGATTCCTCAACCGTAGCTGCACTGGCTCGCTCCGACAGTTGAGCGGCACGATCAGTCAAAAGCTCGATTTGCTGTGCGAACTGGGCTGCATTCATTTTCTCACTCAAGTTATTAATATAATTTTGTTAAATAAGCGAACTCAACTAATATTGCGAGTTTTGTCAAAAATTAAGCGCGATTTTGTGATAAATTATCGCAAAAAAAAGAGGAAAGTCAACCTGTTCTTGGGCAGAATTTACGTCAGAGGATTTTTTAACCAAAAAGCATTGATTTTACACGTTTATAGATAAATTTTGCTAAAATTGTGATTGCATTTAATTAAATCACCTAGTATTAATAATAGCCATTTCTCATAAAATAGTCTGATCAGAAGCCGTGCAAAGACATGATATTTTAATTATTGGAGCCAGACGAAGCTCTTTTTGACGGGATGCCGAAGAGTGCCATTGACAATGCAGACATCGACTATATTTTAACGGTGTCCGACATGGCATCCGTTTTAGAGGAATTGGTTACCCAACCCGTCGCAGAAGCAGGAGTAATTGCCGTGTCTGACGAGATGGAACAAAAAGCAGGGATGGCCGAGTTAGAACTCGATGCCGTCCGAAGCCTATTACTCAAAAACGAACTGTCAATGGTCAACGGTGAGGTCGCCGAGACAGCCAACCGGGCGATCGCCCTGGCAAATCACGACTTACCAGCAACCGCAGAGCAAAGGCACTCAATTGGGGATTTTAAGCTGATCGTTCTGTGTGCCTCTGCTGGGGGTTTGAACGCTTTAAGTACCATTTTGTCTGCCTTGAGTGCCAACTTGCCTGCCGCCATTGCCATCGTGCAACATATCGCTCCCAAGTATCCCAGCCATCTCGCAGACATCCTCAGCCGCCGCACCGCTCTCAAGGTCAAGCAAGCCGCCGCAGAAGACGTGTTGCGTCCGGGCCATGTCTACATCGCCCCTCCCGATCGCCACCTACTGGTCAATCCCGATGGCACTCTTTCACTGTCTCAAACCGAATTAGTCCATTTTGTGCGCCCCTCTGCCGATTTACTGTTGGAGTCGGCAGCCGCCAGCTTCAAGCACCAGGCGATCGGGGTCATTCTCACCGGCACGGGCAGCGACGGCGCAATGGGCATTATGGCGATCAAAAAAATGGGGGGAATTACCCTCGCTCAAGATAAGGCGACATCGGAGTTTTTTGGGATGCCCCAAGCCGCGATCAAGACAGGCAGCGTTGATCGGGTCGTGCCACTCGACGAAATTGCCGCTACTTTAGTGAATTTAGTTAATTCAATGGACGAACATGAGCAATTTGGAGCTTAACCCGGAATTTGAAGCCTTATTGACCTATATCAAACGAGCGCGGGGATTTGACTTTACGGGCTACAAGCGAGCAAGCCTCATGCGCCAGGTACAGAAACGAATGCAAACGATTAATATCGAAAGTTTCAATGATTATTTGGATCACTTGGAGGTACATCCCCAAGAATTTGTCGAGCTATTCAATACGATTTTAATTAACGTCACCTCCTTTTTCCGCGATCGCTCGGTCTGGGAATACCTCAGCAACGAAATTATTCCGCGCATTACGTCTGCCAAAGAAGCCCACGACCCCATTCGCGTTTGGAGTGTTGGCTGTGCATCAGGGCAAGAGGCCTATACCTTGGCGATCATGCTCGTGGAGGCTTTGGGCATCGAACAGTTCAAAGAACGGGTCAAAATTTACGCCACCGACCTCGACGACGAAGCCCTCCAACAGTCTCGCCATGCCACTTATACTGCCAAAGAAGTCTCAGACGTTCCCCCAGAGCTTCTTGATAATTATTTTGAACGCTCGAATGCCAACTACATTTTTCGCAAAGACCTGCGCCGCAGCGTGATTTTTGGCCGCCACAATTTAGTACAAGATGCGCCCATCTCTCGCATTGATCTTTTGACCTGCCGCAATACCTTGATGTATTTTAATGCGGAAGCGCAAGCCAAAATTATTGCCCACTTTCATTTTGCCCTCAATGAATGTGGCTACCTTTTTTTGGGAAAGGCAGAAATGTTACTCAGTCACAGCAACTCTTTTACGCCTGTCGATCTCAAACGTCGTATCTTTACCAAAGTAGCCAGAGAAAATATGCGCTCTCGACTTTTACTAAGCGGAAACAATGGCAATGATGAAGATTCTAACTACCTCGCCAGACACGTTCGCCTGCGAGATGCTGCCTTCGATATCAATCCTATCGCTCAGGTAGTCATCGATATCAACGGACTGTTGATTTTGACGAACGAACGAGCCAGCACTTTGTTCGATTTAGCCCCAAAAGATTTGAACCGCCCTTGGCAAGATTTGGAATTTTCCTACCGACCCGTCGAGTTGCGTTCCTGTATGGATCAAGTTTACAGCGATCGCCGAACAGTTAACCTCAGAGAGATTAAGTGGACATCGGCCAATGGCGACACGCAGTATTTTGACGTGCAAATTGTCCCGTTATTTGACCTCAACAGCAACTTGTTGGGGGCTACCATTACCTTCAGCGATGTCAGCCGTTCTAAAAGGCTGCAAAATGAACTCGAATACTCCAATCAAGAGCTAGAAATGGCCTATGAGGAATTGCAATCTACCAATGAAGAACTCGAAACGACCAACGAGGAATTGCAATCTTCCAATGAAGAATTAGAAACAACGAATGAGGAATTGCAGTCTACCAACGAAGAACTCGAAACCATGAACGAGGAACTGCAATCTTCCAATCAAGAATTGCAAACCCTCAATGAAGAACTCCGTCGCCGCAGCGAAGAATTTAATACCGTCAACACGTTTTTAGAATCCATTCTAGCCAGTATGCGCGGTAGCGTGATAGTGTTAGACCGCGACCTCCGCATTTTGGTGTGGAACGACAAAACAGAAGATTTATGGGGTTTGCGAGCCTCGGAAGTCCAAAATCAGTATTTTTTGAACCTCGATATCGGCCTGCCCGTCGAGCAATTGCTACAACCTCTCCGTAATTGCTTGTCAGGCAACAGTCTCGAATATTATGAAGTGATGTTGCCTGCCGTCAATCGTCGAGGCAAGGCAATTAAATGCAAGGTAACGTGTACCCCTCTCATCAGTAACTCACCAGAGATTCAAGGAGTGATTTTATTAATGGAAGAACAGGAAAGTGAAGAAGATTTAACGTAGGGGCGCCGAAGCGTGCGCTTTCCCCTCTGGCGAATTGTCCGGCGATTTGATCCCCCTAAATCCCCCTTAAAAAGGGGGACTTTGACTTTGGTTGCTACCTTACCCCCCTTAAAAAGGGGGACTTTGACTTTGGTTGCTACCTTACCCCTCTTAAAAAGGGGGGCTAGGGGGGATCTTGATATTTACGTTCCTAGACGGCAATTTGCGCTTCTAAGCCAACTTTCGCAAACAATTGGGCTTCAACTTGTTCGCAAATGCGGTGATAGCTCATCAGGTGGATTTCCTGGATGTAAGGCGTGTGACGTTCGTGAACAAATAGGGGATAGTCTACAAAGTCTTGCAGCATTCCGCCATTGTTTCCTGCCATGCCAATCGTCACCAAGCCTGATTCCTTGGCGGTTTCTAAGGCACGGATGATGTTGGGAGATTTGCCAGAAGTCGAGAGTACCCAAAGAATATCTCCCTGTTTCCCATAGGTTTGAACTTGACGTGCGAAGACGGTTTCAAACTCGTAGTCATTTGACCAAGCGGTTAAAATCGCGGGATTAGTTCCCAAGGCGATCGCTGGTAATCCTCGGCGATGTAAATGAAAGCGACCGACAAATTCCGCCGCAATATGCTGAGCATCGGCAGCAGAGCCACCGTTTCCACAGATAAACAGCGAATGACCTGCTTCAAACTGCCTGACTAACAAACCGATCGTATGTTCGATACTGCGGCAGTATTTAGGGTTAAACGCATCTTCTAGGCTTTTCAGCCTGTGTTGAATCCAATAACTCACCATTCCTCCTCACTTATCTAGCCGGAACTAAGGTTTCTTGTTCCTGCCAGAACCACTCAATAGTTTTCGTTAAACCTAATTCTAATGGAGTTAAAGTGTAATTGGGTAGATATTGCTTAACTTTGTTTACAACCAGACACTTTGATTTTGCCCCAACATAGCGCGAGGTGTCGAATTGAATCGCTTTGAAGTCGTATCCGACCTGTTCGCAGATTAATTGGGCAAAATGGCGGATAGTATATTCTTCCCCTGCTCCAATATTGATTAAATCATTATCGACGTTTTTAGCGAGTTTAATCGCAATATCGACAAAATCTTCCACAAAAACCAACTCTCGTCCTTGATAGCCATCTCCCCACAAGACAACCGATTCGCCGTAAAGCTTGCCGCGAATAATTTTGCGAATTAAGTCGAAAATAAAATGCATCTGTCGCCCATCGGTATGGTAGCCTGCGCCGTAGAGGGTAGAGGGGACTAGACAGAGATATTTCAAGCCATATTGTTTATTTAATGCCAATAATCCTGCATAAAGCATTCTTTTGGTCATGGCATAAGTAAACAGGCTGTCAATCGGCATCCCCGTAAGATAATAATCCTCACTCAGAGGCAAATCGGGATCGTAGGCGCAACTCGTTCCCATACAGATGAATTTAGCTTGAGATTGCTGTTTTTGCCACCAATTAAGCATATTAGTGTTGATTTGCTGATTGATGATCCACTGTTCACCCGGATGAGAGAGGCAAAAGTCACCCGCTTGCGTCCATGCTGCTAAGTGGTAAATTTGGTCGTAGGCGCGATCGCTAAACGGCAATAACGAGTTTTGTTGGGTTAAATCGCAATTTTTAGAACTCAGGCGGACGACTTCATGTCCCTGCGCTGCTAATTGATTAGACAAATGGGTTCCCAAAAAACCTGTCGCGCCAGTAATCAGAATGTTCATAGTGAATGTATTAACTATTAACTATTAACTATCAACTATTAACTAATATCAGGCGCTTCTGAGAGCGACAATGGGGTCGAGTTTAGCAGCTCGTTTTGCCGGAACTACGCCAAAAAACAGTCCTATTCCGCCGGAAACAACCATAGCAACGACAATAGAAGTCGGTGAGATGCTAGCTACCAAAGAAGATACCGCGCCTGCAATTTGGATGCCACCAACGCCTGCGCCAATCCCCACCAACCCGCCTGCGGTTGCCAGTAGAATCGCTTCAATCAAAAATTGCAGGAGAATGTCTTGTTCTTTGGCCCCTAGCGCCTTTCGCAGTCCGATTTCTTGAGTGCGTTCGGTGACGGATACTAGCATGATATTCATCACGCCAATTCCGCCCACTAAAAGGGAAATACTGGCAATAGCTGCCAAAGTTCGCGTCAATCCTTCATTGGTTTTCGTGGCTGTCTCTAGGATGGCATTTTGGGCAGAAATTTGAATGTCATCGTCACCCGTAACCGGATGGCGCACATGAATGAGGTTGCGTAGCTGAAACTCGGCCGCGTTTACGCTTTCTTGGTCTTTCGCCAAGAGCGAAATGAGGGTAATGGGAACGCCATGTGGAGAAGTTCGTCCGACAAGTTTGTAGCGAGCCGTATTTAGCGGCACTATCGCTCGATTGTCCTGATTTTCTCCAAATAACTGTCCCTTGGGCGACAAAATCCCAATCACCCGAAAGCTGACATTGCGGATGCGTACTTCCTGTCCGAGAGGATTTTGCGTTTGAAACAGCCGTTGGGCAACTTCTGCTCCCAAGATAACGACGCGATTGGCTCGTTGCAAGTCGATTTCATTGAGAAACCGCCCTTGTGCTAGCTGATAGTTTCTAATCGCCAAAAATTCGGGAGTTGTGCCGATAATTTCATTATTCAGCGATTGTTTGCCAAAGCTAATGACTTGACCGGTGTGAATTTCTGGGGCAACTTGAGCAATGGTAGGGACTTGCGAAGCGATCGCTTCTGCGTCTTCGAGCAGTAACGGTTTAGCTTTGGCAGAGAGGGTGCGGCGTATCCTGGTAGAGGTCAAGCTGACAAACAGCACGTTAGGGCCTAAAGCCTCAAATTGTTCGGCGGCCAGTTTTTGCGCTCCCTGTCCGATCGCTACCATTGCAATAACCGACGCATTGCCAATGGCGATACCCAGCATGGTCAAGCTACTGCGGAGTTTGTTCGACATTAAGGCCGAACTTGCCATTTTGAGGTTGTCGAGAATGTCCATAGACTGACTTGAAGGAGAAAGCGAAACACCTACTTTTTTGACTACTCTATCGCGTTAGTCCATTGTTGAGGCAAACCACAATGCCCAAACGACGATAATGATAAATACAAGAGTTCCCATTGCGATCGCAATAGGCTGAAAACTCTGGGAGTTGATTAGGGTCATACATCCACGTTCAGGTCGTCATAGCCCTATTAAACCCTGTTGGCAATTGGTTTGCAACTTATTCTAGTGATGTCGGCGATCGCTCCATCGAAGCCGATACAAACTTTAAAAAAATCGCTGACTCGCATTATTACCGAACTTTTTGGGAATTCTAGAATTAGCTAGATAGCTGCATAATGTAATGAAGTATTGAAAATAATGAGTAGGAAAGGAAATTCAAGAAGTTGGAAACTAGCTGAGAAAGTTATCTTTGCTGCGTTTGAGGTACTTAAAGAGCATGATGGAGAGCTACAAGGCAAGGAGGTGATAGAGAAGGTAGGACGTAGAGTCGAGTTGGATGACTGGGCTAGAGAGCGTTATGAAAAATCTGGATACATTCGTTGGGAGAGTATCATACATTTTTACACGATCGATTGTTTGAAGGCAGGTTTTCTCTTAAAGAAAAAAGGAATTTGGTATTTAACACTAGAAGGCGAGAGAGTGATGGAATTAGGTGAGTCTGGGCTTTTAGAAGCAGCCACCAAAGCCTACAAACAGTGGAAATTGACCAAGGAAACCACAGAAATTCTAGACGGTGACATTGAGGAAACTAATGGCAGCGAGAAAGCTAGCGAGGTGACACTTGGTGAGTACGAGGAGATCGCCATCGAGGGGTTAAAAAAATTTGTCAGGAATTTAAACGCTTACGAGTTTCAAGATTTAGTAGCGGCTTTATTGCGGGGAATGAGCTATTATACTCCCTTTGTCGCGCCTAGAGGTAAAGATGGCGGATTAGATGTTATCGCGTATCGAGATCCGTTAGGAACTGTTTCCCCTAGGATTAAAGTTCAAATAAAACATCGAGAATCATCAGCATCGGTAGATGAAATTCGCCAATTGAGAGG
>JBGTNM010000389.1:0-1508 GCA_041743025.1 Microcystaceae cyanobacterium | reverse complement strand
ATTATAGAAAATTTATGAATAGTCGCAAAACTTTTTCTTTCATGGAATAAAAGTGAAGATTTTGTTCATCCTCTTGTTTGAGCTTTGATCTAAGCAAGATCGATAGTCAATATAGCTTTATATCGATTTCAAAGACAAACTTTAGATGGATATGATTTATTCACCATGAAAACTATGCTAAAAACAAGCATCACTTATTCCACAAACTTAATCTATGACTATAACAATTTCTAGTCAACCAACACCTAAGCAGAAAAGCCGTCTTAATCTTTGGTTTGAAAAAATAATGGTTATTTTTATTTTAATCAACTATTTATTAGTTTTATTCGATTTGAGTTATATTCCCTATCATGATTTCTGGCAACAAGGAGAAATTCAAATTGTTTTTGAAACACCCCAGCATCAAATCAATTTTCCTAACTTACCGATTAAAGTCTTTCCTTTTAACATGACAGATTACTATGACTGGGTTAAAGGAATTAAACCTCATCGAGCAACAGTTCAGTATTTAAACAAGGTTGATCAATTAAACAATACCATCAATCAACAAGCCCAACAATTGGAGGCAGCATCTTCTCAAACTAATTCAAGATTAACTGAAGAAAGTGAGATGATTTTTGCTGATTTAAGAAATTTAAGTGATGAAATGCTTAAACTAAATCCTTTTGAAGTAGCTAATAAGAATGGCACCTTAGAAATCATAAAAAATCGGATGCGTCAACATATTTTCGATAAGACTCAAGCTTCAGCAGATGCTGCCTTTCACATATTTTGGAGTAGCGAACATTTTAAGAAACAAGGATATCGTCAAGAATTAAAATTTTTTGAGCAAGATATTAAACCTTTAATGGAAACTAACTATTTTCGTCCATTGGGAGAAAATGGTAAACCTTTAGACCATTTTTGGCTTTTAGATTTTCCTTTCATAATCCTCTTTTTTCTAGGATTCTTAATGCGGACTTGGCTCATATCCCGCCATTATAAAGGTGTGACTTGGTTTGATGCTATGTTATGGCGATGGTATGACATCTTTTTATTTCTATCCATCTTACGTACTTTAAGAATTTTACCTTTAATTATTCGACTTAATCACGCCAAATTTATCAATTTACAGCCAATACAACGGTTAGCAAGTCAAGGCTTTGTTGCTAGTATTGCAGAAGATCTTGTCCAAGTTGTGATGATTCGAGTCATTAATCAAGTTCAAACTTCAATTAGTCAAGGAGATATCCAAAAATTTTTAAAGCAGCGTCATCAAAATATTGATCTCAATGGTCGCAATGAAATTGAAGAAATCTTGAAAATTTTTCTTCAAATAACTGTGCAAAAGGTTATTCCTCAAATTAAACCAGATGCAGAAGCTCTATTAAAGTATAATTTTGCCCAAGCTCTGTCTCAAACTCCCATACTTCAAAATCTTCAAAAATTGCTAGGAATGAAAAATCTAGAAAATAGGATCAGCGAGCAAGTATCATCTCAGTTGTATCAATCTTTTTCAGAAACTCTAG
>JBGTNM010000388.1:0-2048 GCA_041743025.1 Microcystaceae cyanobacterium | reverse complement strand
GCGGTATTCCTGACCCCAGTGATGCGGAAGTGATGAACAGATTCTATGGCCGTCCCCTGATGAATTACTCGGATGCGGATTGGATCAAAGAAGCAGCCAGCAAGGTGGATCAGTTTAAAGAACCTGATCAAGAAACCGTGTATGCCAATGTCAATTACATTTTGCTTGGGGAGATCCTCAAAAAAGTCACGAAAAAAGACATTGGAGTTGTGATCACCGAAGAAGTGATTAAGCCGTTGAAATTGAAAAACACGCTTTATCCGGTTAACCCAAATCTCCCCGGTGGTTTGCACGGCTATGGCTGGAATTCCCAAACTAAGCAATTTGAAGATAAGACAAAATTCAATCCAGAAATTGCTGGAGCCGCTGGAGCCATGATTTCAGACATGCCGGATTTGATGACTTACGTTCGTGCCTTGTGTACTGGAGGGTTACTGAAACCGGAAACCCAAAAAGCGCGGATGCAAGGAATGCCCCTTGCTGAGAGTCCTTCAGTGAGCTACGGAGAGGGAGTTTTGGTCACCAAAAGTGTTTGCGGTCACGGGGGTACCATTCCCGGTTTCAGCACTGAAATGTACTACCTGTTTGAACATGATGCAGTTGTCGTAGTCAATGTCAATCGGCTGGATCAAGATGACAAAATCCAAACAACTCCGATCACCACAGCCGTGACAACAACTCTTTTTCCAACGCCCGCCAAGTAAACGATCGATGCAACCAGCAGGTAAGTCGAGTTACATCGTCAAACATTATGTTATATCAAATCCGGTTTTAAAAACCCGTTTATAATAGCGAAAAAATAACCGAGATAACTGCCATGCCTAAAAAAGCCTATTTTGCCCATCACTATCGTTCAGATGAACTGAAAAAAAAGTACCTCAAAAGTCAAGATTCTGTCGAATCAAGAAGATGGCATTTACTTTGGAAAGTGTCGTTAGGATGGACTCTTAAAAATAGTGCGATCGCTGTAGGAATTAATTATGATTATGCTCAAGAAATTCTCAAGAAATATAACGAGTTAGGAGAACAAGGGGTCAAAAACTTAAAAGCAATATCTCATCGAAAGTTAAGAGGAAAAAAACCTCTCCTAAGTTTAGAAAAAGTCAAAAAATTAAAGAAAGAATTAGAAGCAAAACCTTCGGACGGTGGGATTTGGACGGGACCGAAAGTCGCACGTTGGATCGAAAAAGAAACCGGGGTAGAAAAAGTTTGGAATCAAAGAGGATGGGACTATTTAAAAAAGTCGAGATACTCCTGGCAAAGTCCGAGACCGAGGCATCGGAAAGCCGATAAGTTAGAACAAGAGAAGTTTAGGGAAAACCTCCCTTTAAAAGTCAAAGAACTCGAAGAAAAATATCCAAAAGCTGAAATAGACTTATGGTTTTTTGATGAACATAGAGTGGGGTTAAAACCCATTTTAAGAAAAGTCTGGAGTCCCATTGGAGAAAGACCTACGGCACTTGTAAGTCATCGTTATGAGTGGTTATATGTCTATGGATTTGTCAAGCCGAAGACCGGAGAAACTGTATGGTATTTAATCCCCAGAGTCAATACAAAATGGCTAAATCTTGTTTATAAAAGCTTTGCTAAAGATGTTGGAATTTCTCAAAAAAAAAGTGTTGTTAGTCGAAGATAATGCGGGATGGCATCGGAGTCAAAAGTGCCAAATACCCGAAGGACTCCTGCTCGAATTTCTGCCGGCTTACTCTCCCGAATTACAACCCGCCGAGAGACTTTGGACATTAGTAGATGAACCTCTGGTAAATGAATATTTTGAGACAATTGAGGAAATGGAAGAAGTGTTAGTAGAACGTTGTAATATGCTTAGCAATATGAAGGAAGAAATTAGAAATTTGACTGACTATTATTGGTTAGGTTATCATTAAAGGTTAGGGGGTTATCTAAACCGGATTTAGTATTAGACCTGATCTTGTGTTAGACAAAACTATAAATTATTAATCCAAATTTTCTCTTCTCCAATGATATGAACACCGAGAAAGCTTGTAGTCCTAGCCTTTCTCAGCGGGAGTCCACCCAGAATCAAAACT
>JBGTNM010000387.1:0-1880 GCA_041743025.1 Microcystaceae cyanobacterium | reverse complement strand
CAAAATTTGCCTTGAATACCGCTCAAAAACGGATAAATTAGCAAGGTTTCCGGAATGGGTAGAATCTGTTAGAATATCCATAGGTTTAATTGAAATAACAGATCGAGGGGCCAATTGCCTATGAGGTGGAATTCAGGAGGCATTGGCCTTTTGGTTTTGCAATTTCTTGGCGTGGTTCAAAAATGGGGCATTTTGGGTTACAAAAGCAGGTCAAATCCAGCCATTATCAGACAATCGCTTAAAGTGCAAATATATTAAGATTTAAGACAACTGGTCAGGCGCTTTGAAATCGCTCAAAGCCTAACAGTTCTAGCCAATGGGGATGTGCTTGTCCCATCATCAACTCCCTAGGACTCTTGCCAACCCTTTCAGGACAGCGACTTCGCATAAAAGTCCGATGGTTCAAAAAGAAGCGCAATAGGTCAAGATAGCCAGAATCAAGCTGCTTTCTCAGGAAAAAGTAATTTCTGAGTCGAGAATTGAGATTTTCCACTCCTGAACTGGTTCTGGGGGTAGTATCCATCGCCTCGCTCACCGCTTCGAGGATGAGGTGCAGCTTGTTGGGAAGCAGGTGGTGCAAGCGATTCCACTTCTGCCAGTAATCGACGCTAGAGGTCTTTTGCTTGGTTAAGAGACTGACTGACCGGACCAGATAAAGGGAGGTATCAAAGCGTTGCGCTAGTTTCGCCAGTTTTTGGTCGAAAATGGCAGCAAAGGCTAGAAGTACAGAGCTTTGCTTCGATAGAGCCTTCCTAAAAGCTTTTATTCCCTTATAGCTCCCTTCCTCTCTAATCTTTAGCTCCGAGATGATGAAGTCCATCAATTCCTGACGCTCCTGATAGGCTGGTCCAGCCCAAGATAAAATGTCGAGCCTGAGCCAATACAAGAGGGTTTTGACCTCACTGGCTAGTTTTAGGGCTTTTTCCTCATCCTGACGCGCCATACCCAGCGTAGTAGAGAATTTATTTCCTTTTCCTTTGATTTTAGCTTTTTCCATCTGGGATTCCAGTTCTTCCCGTCTAGTAATCGCCCCTTGTGCTTTTTTAGTGAGATAGCGGCATAAGGTTTCTCCTTGCTCAAAAATATGCCATAAATCCCCATGACAGGGCTTGTCACCCCATGCCGCTTTTTGTCCCGCCCTGATGCCTTTCCCCCCGTCGGCGATAGTATACTTCGGGTTCAGCCCGCGTTCTTCGGCTTCCAGCAGATAATAGCCCCAAGTATCTTCGTCTCTGTGTTCCGCCTCCTCTAGGAGGAAGCAGTAGGTAGAACGAGCATCCACCCCTGCTAACACGGGACGTTTGCCCTGAAATATCTCATCAAGTAAACTCACTTCAATTGGGCTTAAATCCTCAGATTGATTGATTTCTCTGGCTTTTTGCACAGCTTCACCGACTTGATTATGGACTGTGCCAATACTGATACTATAATCGAATAAATCCCTTAATAACTCAACGACTCCTCGATAAGAACAGTGACAGATGAGAATTAGAGCTAATATCAACTGAGATAGCCATTTTTGCGTGACAGGTAAGTGAAATAAGACATCCTCATCGGCTTTTGGCTTTTCAAAGGCTAGAGTGAGGGCATTTTGGGCAATATGACCCTGTTTGTAGAGAAATTTCCGACTAACTCCCCCCTCCTCGGCCATACCGCTTATGGTTTCTTGTTTCGTCAGAACTCTCAAGGCTATTTTTTGACGTTGGTGGGGTTGCAGTTGAGCGGCAGGAGAAGAAGCTTGATTCATGCGTTTTTCGAGGAGATAATGCGGGAATTTCCCATTATCTCTTAGTTTTCTCCCTTAGTCCAATTGCTTATGACAAATGTTCTTATCGGAGGGGATTTTTTCACCAACGTGTTACCCTGCTTTGAACCTCGCC
>JBGTNM010000386.1:0-6578 GCA_041743025.1 Microcystaceae cyanobacterium | reverse complement strand
GTTTTGAGCCAAGTCTCAAAAGCAGGATGGGGTAAACGTACCTGGAGGCGTTCTAGAACTTGATTCCAGAGAGATTGCGGGGAAACTTCCACAGGTTTTACAGGCAAATAGCGGTTAAATTTATTCCCCGACTGAAGTACGGGGGTTTTGTAAGTATTAATAATAGGTAATGGGTTGTTTAGGGAATGGTATTAGTTTAGCGATAACTGCATCACAATAATAGAGAACAATCGTATGCTCTGTCACCCAGACCGCAAGTGACTGAGCCTAATTTATGTCTGATGCACGGTTACTAGTGTTCAGCTAGGTAATCCTACCCTGTCTCAAGTAGCGCGACTTGTAGCAGGTGTTACAGAAAACACTTTACAAATGTTTATACGTGTATGTACATTGCCAACATCCTTGCCCCAGTTTTTCTGGTTATTCTCCTCGGTGCCATCCTTGAGAAAACGGGTTTTTGGCGAACAGAACTGACTCGCGAGACGAACCGCTTGGCTTACTGGATTGGCTTGCCTTGCCTGTTATTCGTGACGACGGCAAGGTCAGAATCGAGCGGGGGTGGGGCTTTACGGATCTCCTTGGTGATAGTCACGGGCGCGATCGCTTGCATTGTCTTAGGATACCTTGTGGCACGGCTGTTGCGTTTGAGCGGGCCGTTAGAAGGTGCTTTTGTTCAAGCGGCTTTTCGAGGGAATTTAGCTTATATTGGCTTGCCGATTGTCAATTACGCTCTCTCACAAGCTTCTCTGTTGCCTGCTTTTGTCGGACTTAACGCTGATCAGATTAAGTCTATAGCGGTTCTCTCTTTTGCACCCATTGTTCCTGCTTACAATGTGGCGGCGGTATTGGTGCTGGTGGCAGGCAGTCAAAAACGCAAGCAAAATTCCTGGTTATCTCTGCTCTTTTCTGTAGCAACTAATCCCTTGTTACTAGCTTGTGTTGCGGGTTTGGGCTGGTCTAGTGCGGGTTGGAAACTGCCGCAGTGGTTGGGCAATACTTGTCAGGTTCTTGGAGAGATGGCACTTCCTTTGGCTTTATTGGGCATTGGCGCGTCTTTAATCAAGGCACGGGGGCAAAACCAAGTAACACCCATTTCAAAAAAGTTTGCGACAGATATAAATCTGAAAGCTAAGTCCAGTAATGCTTTTTCCAGCCAAAATAGTATAACGCCTTCGCTTCTAGCGGCTTTACTCAAAGTAGCTGTAGCACCGCTTGTCGGCTGGCTGGTTGCGGGATGGTTCGGCTTGTCGGCTGGAGAACAGGCAATAGCACTACTCTATCTTGCCTGTCCGACGGCGGCAGCTTCCTACATCATGGCTGAACAGATTGGGGGAGATGAATGGCTAACTAGCAACGCGATCGTTTTTAGCACCTTACTGTCAGCAGTGGCTTTAGCAGTTGTTTTGGCGGTTTCTTGAATAGTTAATAGTTAATAGTTGATAGTTAATCGTTAATTCCTTTTTTTAAAACTTTCCAAAGTTTGGGATAAGATGTCTGTTCTAAAACCATATTTGCTCGTTTAATTTCTTTTTTTAAAGAAGCTGATGGCTTTATAATATAAACATTATAATCATTCAATTGTTTTAGGTTATTGACATCTTTTAAATCTGTAATCAATAAATAGTTTGTTGTTTCTTTTAATTTAAAGCTTAGCGGTAAAATATCTAGCCAATTTTCTCCCATAACTAAAGGCTTTTGCGCTTGATTAATTTCGCTAGAAGTATTGATAATTTCACTCCCGTATCCTTTATATTTTTCGCTTTCTTGACTAGGGAAAGTCTTGGAAATTAATCCCAAAGTGATAAAACTTAACAATCCTAAATAACTGACACTTTTAATACCCAGATTAGTCGCATTTATGCCTCGTCCTAGCCCAAAAGATATTAATAAAATAATGCCAATTAAAGTCGGTACATAAAATCTGCCAACAGTGGAATATTTAGCACCCCAAATAATGTCGTAAAGAGCAAGCGGTACAAATGGAACTAATACTAAAAGAATTAATAAAATCAATTTGTTATTTTCGCGAGTTTTGATAATTAAATATAGAGAAGCTAAAAGCATTACTAATATAATATATTTTATTGTATCTGCTAGTCCAGTAGATAGATTGAGTTCGTAGAATAAACCTGGAATGTTATTGAGCCATTTGTTGAAAAATTCTGGCAATATCAAGCCTCCTGCTGCCCAAGCATAAATCCCTGATTGAGACTGAATTAATCGGTTTAACCAAGGAATATATAAAATGACAGCAATGCCTAAAGTTAGAAAATATCGATTTCTATTGATTCGAGAAAGGGTAGAATGATTAAAACCAAAATAAATGAGATGAGCTAGTACAATGAAAATAAAAAAGATGTGAGTATATAATCCGAGCGTTAATATTACTCCGTAAGCTATCCAGGTTAAAACGGATTTTTGAGAAGCTAAAGCCTTTAATAATAAAAAGCTAGACCAAATCGTACAAAAAGCAAATAGTCCGTATTCCCAAACGTCAACAGCATAGTTAATAAATCGAGGGGATATAGCCATTAAAATTGTCGCAATTGAGGCTATTCGGGTATTTTCAAATAAAATCGAACTTAAATAATATATCCCTAGCAACATTCCTAACCAAATGATAATTGATAAACTTCTTAAAGCCAATTCAGATTTGCCAAATAGCTTAGACCAACTCCACAATAAAGTAAAATAAGCAGGCGGTTGGTGAGGGGAAGTCGCTGCTAGAGAAGTTAGTGTATCTGTCAGTCCTTTTTCGGAATTGACTCCTTGAAACTGATGTAAATCTTGTTGAGTTTTGATCTGTCCGTCATAAAGGTTTTTTACTAACGTCTCTTTGCCGTAACCTGAGAGGTGTAAAAAGATGATCGTTTCATCATGCCAGTAATATTTAAAGTTAAGATAAAAAGCGAGATAGACAACCGCGATCGCGCTCAAGCAAGCGATTAAAATATACCTGCCAATTTTTTTCATGACTCTCATTGAATATGGGTTAAGGCGATCGCTAAAAATCCTTCTAATGATAGATGCACACTCAACTTTTAAGCGAACAATCTTTCCAAAGAGATAATTAACTAGACGAGCAATCTGCCATTTCAGGGATGTTAAGTACCTTTCCTTTTAGTTATCACTATAGAGAAGTGCTGTCAAACCCCAAATTTTTCTAATATGCTTAAAATCAACATTGGATTAACCGACGAACAACGTCAAGGCGTAATCGAACTTTTAAACATCGATTTAGCCGACATGTATTTGCTCCTTATTAAAACCAAGAAATATCATTGGGACGTAATCGGGCCGCAATTTCGTACCTTGCACCAATTGTGGGAGGAACACTACGAAGCTCTAACCATCAGTATTGATGCTACCGCCGAGCGCGTTCGGACATTAGGCGGCTACCCGATCGGAACGGCTAAAGGCTTTCTCGAAAAGGCTACGATTAAGGAAAATGCTGGTCATCTCCCCAGCGCTAACGAAATGGTCGCTAATTTAGTCCACGACCACGAGCAAGTCATTCGCAACTTGCGCGGACATATCGACAGTGTTTCTGAGGAGTTCCACGACCAAGGAACGGCAGACTTCCTCACCGGATTGATGGAACAGCATGAAGAAATAGCTTGGATGCTGCGTTCTTTCCTCGAAGGCGAACAGTTTCAAACCAAGGGTGATGGCTTGGAAAATGCGCTTAAAACCCCTGCATCTGTCTAAACCCGATTGAATGCTTGAAAAAATAAATATCGCTCTGAATAGGTAGGGGTTACGATTTGTATCGTGCCCTTATTTATTTTGGCTCTACTGCCTAGTTTTTAGCAAAGACTCAGACAAACTGGCTAGAAAACTGCGTCGTTTTAATAGGAGGAATGTCAAAATGGGAATTAGGAGGGGAGATCAAACAAATGGGACAGACACCAACTCAACCCCAATTTATCACTATCGCCATTCCTACTTTAATGGCATTTAAGGTCACGAACGAGCAATTTGCGGAGTTGGCACGACTTAACCGCGACTTGCGCTTGGAGAGAACGGCACGAGGAGAATTGATAGTGAATCCACCAACAGGAGGAGGTTCAGGCAGGCGCAACAGCAGTATTACAGGACAGCTATATAAATGGTTTGAAGCGAATGAGGAACTAGGAGAAGTCTTCGATTCATCAACCGGATTTATCTTGCCTAATGGGGCCGAACGTTCTCCCGATGCGGCTTGGGTGAGTCGGCAACGATGGGATTCTCTAACGCCAGAACAACAAGAAGGAATTGTGCCACTGTGTCCTGATTTCGTGGTAGAACTTTGCTCAAAATCTGACAACTTGGAACCGCTAAGCCAGAAAATGCGCGAGTATATAGATAACGGTGTGAAATTGGGTTGGCTGCTTGACCGCCACAGAAAAAATGTAGAAATCTATCACTCCAATCGCGAGGTAGAAATCCTCGACCAACCCACTGAGTTATCTGGAGAAGATGTCTTGCCAGGTTTTGTTCTCAATCTTACAAGGGTATGGCGATGAGATAAATGAACAATTAGTTTCAAACCTAGAACCTACTCCCGTCTTTTTTCTAAATTCTATTCGGAGGTTGGTATGAATTTTGCAGAACGAATGAATGATTTAGGCACTGAATCCGCTTTTGAAGTCTTTGCGAGAGCGAGTCAGTTAGAAGCGCAAGGGAGAAAAATCATTCACCTCGAAATTGGCCAGCCTGATTTTAAAACGCCTCCCAATATTTGTGAAGCTGCTTGTCGGGCGATGGAAGCGGGATATACGGGTTACAGTCCTGCGGCTGGATTGCTAGAATTGCGCGAAGTAATTGCCGAGCATATTTCTAAAACCAGGGGAGTTGAAATTGATGCCGATGAAGTGGTTGTAACGCCTGGTGGCAAACCCATTATCTTTTTTACAATCTTAACTTTAATTAATCCGGGAGATGAGGTTATCTATCCAAATCCAGGATTTCCGATTTATGAATCTGTGATTAATTTTGTGGGTGGCAAGGCAGTTCCCCTTCCTTTGCGGGAAGAAGCCGATTTCCGCTTGCGGATTGAGGATTTAGAAAAGCTAATTTCTCCAAAAACGAAGCTGTTAATTATAAATTCTCCTCAAAATCCGACTGGGAGTCTTTTGCAAGCTGAAGATCTCGAAGCGATTGCTTATCTGGCCAATAAACACGATTTTTACATTCTCTCCGATGAAATTTATTCTCAAATAGTTTATGAAAAACCTCATCAAAGTATTATTAGCTTTCCTGGAATGAAAGCACGGACGATTCTGCTCGACGGTCATTCTAAAACTTATGCAATGACCGGGTGGCGGTTGGGTTATGGAGTCGCTGCTCAATCGATTATTGAGCGAATTGTTAAGTTGACCATTAATTCTAATTCTTGCACTTGTTCCTTTACGCAAATAGCCGGAATTGAAGCCTTAAAAAACAGCCAAGATTTCGTCAAACAAATGGTAGCTGAATTTAAACGGCGACGGGATGCCATTGTTGAAAAATTGAATGCTATTGAAGGAATCAGTTGCCGCAAACCTGCTGGTGCTTTTTATGTCTTTCCCAACATTGAAAAATTTTCACTTTCTGCTCAAGCAATGGCTGATTATTTATTAAAGGAAGCAGGTGTTGCCGTGCTACCAGGGACTTCTTTTGGACAGTTTGGCGAGGGATATTTAAGACTTTCTTATGCCAATTCTCTAGAAAATATCTGTGAGGCAGTAGAGCAGATAAAAGAAGCGATCGCTCGACTGAAATAAAAGAGTATTTAGGCACTGCGACCGAGAGTAGATAGCACCATCTTGAACAACTCATCTGGTCGGTTTGTACAACCAACTGCCCCTCTACGTCGAGATTCCGCTATATGTTCTGGCGATCTTGAACTAGCATAAATAATAAAGGGAGTTCGATCACCATCAGAGCGCAGTTGGTCTAAGAGAGTATAACCTGCCTGTGAATCAGGAGGTCGCCCCATGTCTGAAATAATTGCGTCAAAACACTGTCTTTTGATTTGATCTAGTGCCTCTTGAGTTGATAATGCCAGCACAAAACTGACTCCCAACGCTTTAAGAGCTAGCCGTTCGTAAAAATTATTCTTTGGATTATCATCAACCCAAAGAACTGTCGATCTCCCTGCCTGTTTGATAATTTGAGGAGTAACCGCCTCTGCAAAGACGTTCGCAGCACCTTCAGGCGTTGCTCCCTCCGTAGAGCGTTGTGACGCTGCAACTGCTAATGCTGCGGCTGCTTCAGTTTGCCTTCTCTTCATAGATGCCTCAAAACCAGCACCTTTAAGGGAGAACTCGCTGAGGTTTTTGAAAAACTCACGCAAGTCAGAACCAAACTGGATTAGAATAAACAGAAATATTCCGGGCCAGACGAAGACGCTGAGCAACTTAGTTATGGCATCAAGTAATTTTATAAATTCATCAATGCTCACTGACAATACCTACTTGGCTCTCCCGTACCTGTGGTGATAACAAAATCTTATAGATTAGTGTAGGATGGGTTAGACGGCAGTAAGCATTCAAACTTAATTAGAAATTATCAATCCGTCGTAACCCATCTTTCAGGGATTTGTATCCTAGTACACA
>JBGTNM010000385.1:0-14454 GCA_041743025.1 Microcystaceae cyanobacterium | reverse complement strand
CTCAGAAGATTTTATCGTTTCGGCAAAAACTTTAAGCTTATTAATTTTTTATTTCAATTTTTTGCTAAGTATAATCTTTTTAATTTTCCTAACTTGAAAAGATTTGATGCCTTTTCACAATTCATATAGGATTGCTATAGTATAGTAAGTATGATCAAAGTTATCGGCAATAATAATGTGATGATATCACCTAATCTGTCTTAGGCTTGACCAAGATTAATGGATGCTATCATTTTAGAGCAAGGATTAACTAAACGAGCAAGCCATATTTTTCGTAACATAGAAGGACATTTCTCCGAAGATACGCCAGCTAACCGTAAGATATTGATTGATACAGCTTTAAATGCTGATAATTATCTGGGAACAGATAGATAGGGAAATAACTGGTATGCACAAACTCAAGTCAATGGTACACAAATTTGGGTACAAGTGAGAAAGGGAGAAATTATTAATGGCGGTTTCAACAATATTCCTCGTTCTTGGAATATTTTGACTGGTTTTTCTCGACTTTCTACCCCTTAAATTATGGAGACATGACAATGGAAAAACTCACACAAAAACAAGCCTTTGTCGCCATGATAGAATTTTTGGATAACTATTATCAACAAACCCAATCTGACGATATTGGCGCACTTTTAGGGAGTTTACAGCTATTAGAAGATGGGAAACCTGCCGATCCTGCCATGTGGCATGATTGGTTACAATGTGTTGAAAAAACACTTCCTAACAAAATTTTAAAATAGCCAGAGCGTAGAGCTTCGGTACAAACTGCCTCAAAACCATCTAATCCATCTCAGGATTGAACAGGATTAATGGATGCTATTACTTGAGAACAAGGATTAACTAAACGCACTGTACAGATACAAAACTCCTCTGAACGATCCTTAAAATGCCTAAAATGCACTAAAATTTCTATAAGCTAAATCCCCTTTTCTGAATCGTCGTGGACGTTCCCAAGTCAAAACGCCAGCGAGGAGTGATTCCCACGCCTCAAGGCTTAAAAAAGCTGCAAGAAGCTCTCTTGTCTAGAGAGAGAGACGAAGCGTTCGAGTTTCGCTTGACCCAAGAAAAAATCAGCGAGGAAACAGGACTAGCTATGCGGACGATTCGCAAAGTCCTGAATCGAGAAGGAATGGTCAGTCTGAGTACGCTGACGACACTTTTTAGTGCTTTCGATCTCGAACTAGAAGCAGATGATTATATTAAACCGAAGCTACAAGAAGAAGAATTTTCAGTCGAAACGCCCGTTGTAAATGCTCAAAATCGCATAGATTGGGGAGAAGCAGTAGATGTATCCGCTTTTCAAGGTCGCCAAGACGAACTGGCTCAACTACAACAATGGATTGTCCGCGATCGCTGTCGGTTAGTGGCTTTGTTAGGCATGGGAGGGATCGGAAAAACATCTCTCTCCGTCAAGCTAGCAGAACAGTTACAAGCAGACTTTGATTGTATTATCTGGCGCTCGCTGCGTCACGCGCCACCCGTAGAGACGCTCATCAGTGAATGGGTGAAGTTTCTGTCTCTCAATCAAGAAAAGTCAGCAGAGATACGCTATCTCATCCCTTATTTGCGTTCCTCTCGTTGTCTGCTGGTGTTAGACAATGTAGAAAGCATCTTACAGCCAGGACAGTATGCAGGACACTATCAGAAAGGGTATGAAGGCTATGGAGAGTTATTCAAAACCTTCGGCGAAACCTCCCATCAAAGCTGTCTCGTTCTCACCAGTCGAGAAAAACCCAGCGAAATTGCTGCTCTAGAAGGTTCAGCATTATCCGTCCATTCGCTACTGTTGGGAGGGTGTGCCGAGGCAGCACGAGCGTTACTGGTTGCTAAGGGATTAGCAGGAAGCGGATCTCAACAGCAACAATTAGCCGATCGCTTTGGTAATAGTCCTTTAGCAATTAAATTAATTGCCGCCTCGATTCAAGAGTTATTTGACGGCGATATTGGTCAATTTTTGGCACAAGAAACGGTATTGTTTAATGGCGTTCGTTCCCTACTTGCTCATCAGTTTGAACGCCTTTCCCCTCTAGAACAGTCTGTCATGTATTGGTTGAGTGTCAATCGAGAATGGACTGACATCCCTCAACTCAGTGACGATATCGTTCCTGCTATCTCTCGCCTCGAATTACTAGAAGCCTTAGAGTCATTGATCTGGCGATCGCTCATTGAAAAGCAACATGGCAAGTACACTCAGCAGCCTGTCGTCATGGAGTACACAACCGAACGCTTATTAGAGCGCGTGACAGGGGAACTTGTACAGTGCGATCGCTCACCCAATCAAATAAACCTCCTCAAAAGCCACCCTCTGCTCAAAGCGCAGTCGCAAGACTCGATTCGAGCGATGCAAATTCGCTTGCTGCTCGCTCCACTCAGCCAAAAACTGCTGCGGCACTTCGGCAGTACGAGCCAAGTTCAAGCACAACTGAGCCAAATACTCCAAGCTATACGTACGCATTTTCCGACAGACTCAAATTATCTAGCAGGAAATCTGCTCAACTTACTAGGATACTTAAAAACCGATTTAAGTGGCTGCGATCTGTCGGGGTTAACGATTTGGCAGGCGGATTTTCGAGGGATGAATTTGCATCGGGTAAATTTACAAAATGCCAATCTTGCTAAGTCAATCTTTAGTAAAACTTTTGGCAGCGTGTACGCGCTAGCTTTTAGCCAAGACGATCGCTTACTAGCTACTGGACACGCCGATGGGGAGATCTGCTTATGGCAAGTATCCACCGGGCAATTATTGTCGAGCTTGCAGGGACATAGCTCATCTGTCTGGACGGTGGCGTTCAGTCCCGATGAACAAACTTTAGCCAGTGGCAGTTTTGACCAAACAATTAAACTGTGGAATCTGGCAACGGGATTAGAAAGCAAGACGCTAAGCGGTCACAGCGATTGGGTACGAGCAGTCTGTTTCTCGCCCGATGGCAGGCTTTTAGCCAGTTGTAGTAGCGATCGCACCCTCAAGCTCTGGGATAGTAGTACGTTCAGCGAGATCCAAACCTGGACAGGACATGAGGCTCCCGTGACGGCGATCGCTTTCAGTCCGCAAGGCACTTTCCTCGTCAGTGGTAGTGAAGACTGCACGTTGCGACTTTGGGACGTGGAGAGCTATCACTGTGTCGCTTGCTTGAAAGGACATACTAACCCCATTTCCTCGGTTGCCTTCAGTGCAGACGGTCAAACCCTCGCCAGTTGTGAAGAACAATCCATCAAGCTGTGGCCTCTCGACACCCAGCAATGCGATCCCTTCGGGGACGGCTTCGCAGCACGCACCTTACAAGGTAATCTGACGCTCGTTTGGGCGGTTGCCTTCAGTCCTGACGGGCAAACTTTAGCGGGAAGTGATGGGCAAACTCTCAGACTCTGGGACGTTCAAACCGGAACTTGCCGCCAGATTTTTTCAGGATTTACCTCTCAAGTCTGGGCACTGGCGTTTAGTACCAATGGCAAGACGTTAGTCGGCAGCGATGCTCAACGGGTACGGCTGTGGAATGTTGAAACTGGGGAGTGCTTGCGAACTTGGCAAAACAGTACTGATTGCGTCGGTACTTATTGGTCTTTGGCTTTTAGTCCCGACGCGCAAACCCTCGCCAGTGGCGGAAGTGATGGTGCGGTGAGGATATGGAATGTCAACAGTGGCGAATACCTCAAAACCCTACAGAAACACGATCGCGCCGTTCGAGTGATCGCTTTTAGTAGTGGTGGACAAATACTAGCTAGTGGCGGGGAAGATCGAGCAATTCAGCTTTGGGAGTTACAGACAGGGACAGTCCGTCAAGCTTTAGTCGGACACGGCGATACGGTAAGGTCTGTCGCTTTTAGTCCGATCCCCCCATCCCACGGCAGTTACTCTACTTGGGGAGACCCCAAAACCGTACTGCCTCCCCTTAGTAAGGGGGGCGCAGGGGAGATCTTAGCCAGTGGCAGTAGCGATCGCAGCTTGCGACTTTGGGAAGTCAAGACAGGCCATTGTTTAAACATCTTATCGGGTCACGACGCTCAAGTTTTGTCCGTCGCCTTTAGTCCCGATGGCGAGATAGTAGCCAGTGCTAGCGAAGACCGTACACTCAAGCTTTGGAATGCCAATACAGGAGCTTGTTTGAGGACGCTATTAGGACATCAAGGCTGGATCTGGTCAGTGGCGTTTAGCCGCGATGGACAACTACTGGCGAGTGGTAGTGAAGACCGCACGATCAAGCTTTGGGATGTCAAGACGGGGCGTTGTTTGGCGACGTTGCAGGGTCATACGAAGTTGATCTGGTCGCTGCTATTTAGTCCGGGTGATCGCACGTTAATCAGTGGCAGTACTGATCGCAGTGCTAAAGTATGGGATCTCAAAACGTATCAATGTCTCAAGACGTTTGATGGCGATACGGATTTACTTTGGGCGTTTGCTTATGCTCAAAATACCTCACTTTTAGCCAGTGGTAGCAATGGCGAGATGATTCAGCTTTGGGAATTACAGACAGGAAAACTGTTAAAAAGCTTGAGTATTCCTAAACTTTATGAAGACATGAATATTACCGGAGTAACGGGATTAATGCCGGCTGCGAACGCGAGTTTAAAAAATTTGGGCGCGATTGAAGTATAGCAGGGGACAGAAGGTTTCAGGTAACTCAAAAAGCTGATAAGCTAATAACTGACTGCTAATCGCTATAAGTTTTGTTTATCACTACAGATAAAGGAGAGCTAAATTCATCTAACAACTCAAAGAATCTTTGAAATCCCTCTTTTTCATCTCGACAGTATAACCTGATGATTTTTGCCCAAGAATTAGCAGTTTTTATTTGATATTTGTTTTGAACAAACTCATGAAATTCTCTATAAAAATGATTTTCTTGTTCATTCGGTTTAATTCCTAATTCTCGTCTAGCAGTTTTATATCCTGCTAAAAACATGAATAAATCACTGACGGAGGGTTTTCCCAAATAAAGTCCTGGTTTAGCTTGGATTTTTTTTAAGATGTCAAATAATCCGCTTTGATGAATCATTTTTAAAGTTCCTCCAATTCTTCTAGGATAAATCGTTCACTTTGACAATGAAAATCATTTAACCATGCTTCTCTTGTCATTCCATCTGGGGAAAGATTATCAAATACTATTCCTTTAACTTCTATTCCATAATGTTTACCATTCATGGTAATGGTTTGATCGCTCCCTAATCGCTTACTGATAATATAATCTTCATCGCTGTAAAAGATTTTGAGTCTTAAGGGTTTTCCTTGAAGGTTATTGTCTGACAACCATTGTATAACAGCTTGAGCGCATTGATAGCAGTCGAAAATATCAAAATTACTGACAATTTTACTAATTTCTCGATAAATCTCATCATCGCTTAACAGATTCACCCTTTCAGCCATAATTTATTATAATTACCCACTATCATAATATCGATTAAATAGATTATTTGATGACACCGGGGTAACTGTCCCTTCAGTACATGACATGGAGCGTGACAAAAGCTTAAAGTAAAAATAGATAAATCTTGTTAATTGCATTGATTTAGTGTTTTTCGTGGCGTTTTATCTATTGTATGAGTCAATCTACTCTCCCTAACCCCCCAGTCGAATCTCGCATCTCTCCTTGGCTCATTCGCTTAGCCTATCCTCTAGGCTGTTGGCTGGTCATGCCTTTATTTTTCGGTCGCCTGAAAGTCACCGGACAAGAAAACATTCCTCTCAATGAACCCGTTATTGTTGCGCCTCTGCACCGTTCTCGTTGGGATGCCTTAATTGTTCCGTTGGCGGTAGGACGGCTGGTCAGTGGGCGAGATTTGCGCTTTATGGTCACTTCTAGTGAACTCCAAGGCATCCAAGGCTGGTTCATTCGACGCTTAGGCGGATTTCCCATTGATGTCAAGCGTCCAGCAGCGAGCAGTCTAGAACATAGTGTTAAAATCCTTAAAAAAGGGGAAATGCTGGTTATTTTTCCAGAAGGTGGCATTTTTCGCGATAATACTGTCCATCCTCTCAAAAGAGGTGTGGCTCGCATTGCCTTAGAAGTCGAAGCACAGCAACCAGGGAGTGGCATTAAAATTCTACCCCTGAGCCTTGAATACAGCCAGCCTTATCCCACGTGGGGAACCGATATCACGGTCAATATCGGCCAGCCGATTGAGGTCGCTCAATACGACCCCCAAACGATGAAAGCGAGTTCTGAAAAGCTAACTGATGACTTGGAGGCGACGTTAACTGAACTGCATGAGGGACAAGAAAACACAATGCCACTGGCGATCGCCTAAGTATATTGTAATAAACAATGATTAATTAACTAGTAGTAGCGCGTCTAGGCTACTACTGTGGGTAATGTAGGTTGGGTTGAACGATAGTGAAACCCAACACTAGAAAGCGATTGAGTTGGGTCTCGTGACCTCGACCCAACCTACAATTTTAGCCTAGACGCGCTAGTAAGGTGGGCATCGCCCACCATCACCTCTTAAATTCAGGGGAGAACTAAGAGCGATCGCAATTCGCCCCTACAGAAATCATCAATCCGTCTTTTTGTATCATTATCTCTACCAGTCACTTTAATTTTGACCAGGTACTTATAAGATTTTATGAGCATCACAAGTACGGGAGAGCCGATTGACACAATAAGGCAAAGGTTCTCCCCGCAATCCAGCCACCAGATTTTCAGCCGCCATCATCGCCATTTTGGTGCGGGTTTTCTGACTAGCGCTGCCAATATGAGGCGTAATCAGGATATTGGGCAAACTTAGCAGAGGACTGTCAGCCGGAATCGGTTCTGGATCAGTCACATCCAAAGCGGCCCTAGCAATTTGTCCCGTTTTCAGGGCATGATAGAGGGCATCAGCCTCGACAATCGGCCCGCGTGCGGTGTTGATGAGAATGGCAGAGGGTTTCATTTGCGCGAAGGCTTGCTTGCCAAACAAGTGATACGTCTCGCTAGACAAAGCCAGATGAAGGGTAATAAAGTCTGATTCTCTCAGCAATTGCTCGAATGAGACAAATTCCACCCCTAATGCTTTTTCTATCTCTGCCTCCCGTCGCTGTCGGTTCCAGTAGCACAAACGCATCCCAAACCCTGCGGCCCGCCTAGCGATCGCCTGTCCAATGCGCCCCAACCCGACAATTCCCAAAGTTGCCCCTGTTAAATCTGCGCCCAACAGTAGCGTCGGTTCCCATGTCACCCAATTGCCCTGCTGCACCCATTGTTGGGCTTCGACAATTTTACGCGCCGCAGCCATCAACAAAGCCCAGGTTAAGTCCGCCGTTGCCTCGGTTAAAACCCCCGGCGTATTGCCTACCGGAATGCCTCTAGCCGTCGCCGCCGCTATGTCAATGTTGTCGTAACCCACTGCCATTTGACTGATCACTTTAAGAGAAGGAGACGATTCTATCAATTGTCTGTCAATGGGGTCGGTTAGCAGGCATAATATGCCCTCAACGCCTTGTATTTTTTCTTGTAGTACGCTGTAGGGAGGGGGAAGGCGATCGGGCCAAATGTCCAAGGCGGCACGGGATTGCAGGTAATCAATAGCCGCTTGGGGTAGGTGTCGCGTGATAAAAACGGGCGGTAAAGTCATATCAGGGAATAGGCAAAAGGCAAGAGGCAACAGGGAAGTTAATCTCCGAAAAACCAACCGAGAATCACAAGCAGAAGAAGACCAACACAAGCCCAAAATAAAGAACCCAAACTATTGAGTAAATTGAGAGGGATAGTGGCTAAAATGTTAGTAAATAGCCAATTTACGCTGATAATTAACATAAATACGGCAATTAAGATAGGCATGATTAAAAATTGTTTATTGTTCATTAAAAAGGTTGGTAGCGCAACGAAAAATAGAAGCCATTTTCCTGAAGTGAACCTCCTTGGTTGTCCACCGAGACCAAAGGAATGCCGTAATCTAATTGTAAAATTAAGGTGGGAGCGATCGCCCAGCGTAAACCCATCCCAATGCCTACCAGCGTTGAGGGATCTGGATTGGGCAGTAGGTTATTCCATCCCGTTCCCACCGCCAAAAACGGCGACAACTGCAAAATACTAGGATCGGCAGTCAGGGGAATGCGAACTTCCACCGAAGCAAGAAAACCGTTATCGGTAAGTAGTTGATTTTGCCGATACCCTCTGACAGTATCTATCCCCCCTAGCGAAAATTGTTCTAGCGGCAGTAATGCATCGGGAGTCAACTGCGTATCGACTCTCGTCAGAAGCAACCATCCATTCGGCAACTGCTTCACCCACTGAAATTGTCCCTGCCAAGCAAAAAATCGCCCGTCAACGCCTAAATCGTTAATGGTTGCCCCAAACAGATCCAAACCAAAACTAAACTGAGAACGGAGTGCCAGCACTTGCGTTGCCTCCCGCGTTACCCATTCTTGAAAAAATCGCAATACCGCCAGGTTGGTTTCTCCGTTTTCTGCAAAACTGGAGAAGGAAAAAGGCTGATCGAGTAAAAAGGTTTGTTCGCTGCGTAGATCGAAAATTAATCCTAAAGCCACTTCGTTATCGGGTGTCTTCCAAACAGGTTGCCGAAAATTAAATGAGAGGGTTTCATTTTGACTTTCAATGTCTAATTCCTCAAAGAGTTCTTGAATGATGCCACTATTGCTATTCCAATAGCGTATCCCGACTGTTCCATCTTCGGCATTGACGGGAACCGTATAGCGAATATCGTAAAAGTCTAACCCTTCAGTTCGATCGTATTCTGCATAAAAGCGATCGCCCCAACCCCATAAATTGTCATGACTCAGAGA
Organism: Microcystaceae cyanobacterium; assembly: GCA_041743025.1. Classification (GTDB taxonomy): domain Bacteria; phylum Cyanobacteriota; class Cyanobacteriia; order Cyanobacteriales; family Microcystaceae; genus JBGTNM01. The sequence continues at coordinate 5,732 of JBGTNM010000385.1, read as the reverse complement.
AATAATGCCTTGTTCGGAACCAATACTGGGAGGGCGATAATTGTCAATACCCAAAACGAGATGAAATGCCGGTGCTTCAGTAAGATTAACTAATAAAATACTACGTCCTGGCGCACTCCCTGCTGTCAATTCAGCATTGACTTGTTCTATAAGAGGATTGAGTTGTAAAAGTTCTAAGGCTTGTTGCAGATCTTGTACATTAAGCGGCTTATTAGCCCCTAATTCTAGACGAGATAATACATATTCTTGCTGTAAACGCTCTAATCCACTAATCTCAATTCGTTCTAATTCTCCTTCAACGACTTGAATTTTGACAGTGCCTTGCAAGAGATCTTGATTGTTCGGTAAAAAAGCCCCAGAATTACTATAGCCATTTTGAATATAAAGTTCTGTAATTTTTGAGCGCAAACAAATTAACGCTTCAAAAGAAACTTCGCGGTTGGCAAATGGTTTAATCAGTTGTTCGATTTCGCTTTGTAAAACAGTGTTGCCCTCAACGATAACTTGTTTAATATAGAACGGTTCACCTCCTATTTCGGGAGATAAACAATCAGCGACAACAGGAGAAGCCGCAATCAACGGCAGGTTAGTTGTGAGAACTGAGGAACGAGACGGCGTTGTTTGAAAAGCAGGAGAAAGGCTTTGTACAGTTGTCTCTTGGGGAGGAGAAAAAGATTGAGCGATCGCCTTGGGACTAAGATGAAGGCAAAAAATAAGACCAAAGCTAGCAACTGTTACCTTGGTGAGAATAAAAAACATCTCGATTTAAGCGTTTTGTTAGGTAGACCGTACTAAAATGGGATGAATTGACCCTATCTTAAACCAGACTCCTCTAGTTAATTGTTAATTTTTTTGGCTTTTTTCCGCTAAAGCCTTGACAGTTTTCAGCGAGGCGATCTACAGAAAAGGTAGTTGTATTCATTGAGAACCCGGAGGTATTGTATAAAGTAATCAAACGAATTCTCAGTTAGCGATGGATTGGGATTCGATTGAGGAGGGACAAGTAGGGGTAGTAATAAGCGAACGCGATGTCAGTTATTAAGAACTAGTTCTTAGTTATTACTACCCTATTTTTTTGAGTTGATCATTTATTAGTTATTAATCACTATCCGTATTACCTATTGCCGCAGCAATCTAAAGCGATGCATAATACCAAACTTTTAATACCTAAAAAATCAAATACCATTCGGGTTTATTGCCAGATACATCTTTCTGTTTACAGCCCTACTAAGCGATTTATAGATATCATTGGCAGTTGCATCGGTTTATTTTTAACGTTTTTATTATTCATTCCTATCTTCATAGGCATTCAATTAGACAATCCGGGAGCCATTTTCTACAGTCAAATTCGCTGCGGACTAAAAGGCAAGCGATTTCGGCTTTGGAAATTTCGCTCTATGGTTATGGATGCAGACTGCAAAAAATATTTAGTGAGAAATGAAGCTGAAGGATGTATTTTTAAAAATAGAAATGACCCACGCATTACAAACTTTGGAAAATTTTTACGCTGTACGAGTCTCGATGAATTACCCCAATTTTGGAATGTCCTCACTGGAGATATGAGCCTAGTTGGAACTCGTCCGCCAACACCCGATGAAGTTCAATATTATCAACGCCATCACTATCAACGCTTGTCAGTCAAGCCCGGCATGACAGGAGAGTGGCAGGTAAAAGGGCGATCGCAAATCAAAAGTTTTGAAGAAATTGTCAAAATGGATCTCGATTATCAGCGCAAGTGGTCGCATTTTTATGATTTAAAATTAATGGCGCAAACCATTGGTGTTGTGTTGATCGGTAAAGGAGCTTGTTGAAGATAAGTGAGTAGAAAGATACAATCTGTTTTGACCCAATATAACCTTACACTCAATCTTCATGACTCATTCTCTCGTTCCGGTCATCCTCGCAGGTGGCAAAGGAGAGCGTTTTTGGCCCCTCAGTCGCAAAAATCGCCCCAAGCAATTCCTTTCTCTCGACGGCAGTGGCAAAAGTTTGCTGCAAGCAACTGCCTTGCGCCTTCTTCCCTTAGCCCAAACGTGGGAGAATCTTTGGGTGATTACGTCACAATTAGTTGCCGATGGCGTAAGAGAACAACTGCCTCAATTGCCTGAAACTAACTTATTGGTAGAACCGCAAGGACGCGATACCGCTCCTGCCGTTGCTTGGGCTACCCTAGAAGTGGCAAAACGCTACGGTAAAGAGGCAGTGGTTGGCTTTTTTCCGGCAGACCACTGGATAGGGGATAATGCAGCTTTTGAGCAGACTCTCAACGCGGCGACTAAGCTTGCTGCAAGTGAAGATGCCATTGTCACGCTTGGCATTACGCCTGCCTATCCTGCGACGGGTTACGGCTACATCGAACAAGGAACATTACAAGGGACTTATGACACGCTCAGTGTCTATCGTGTCAGTCGCTTTACTGAAAAACCCAACCGAGAAACCGCCGAAGCTTTGATTAAAACGGGTCAATTTAGTTGGAATAGCGGGATGTTGATTTTTCGGGTGGAGGTAATCTTAGCGCAATTAGACATCCACGCGCCTAAAATGATGGAATTATTGAGAGAAAAAGGGACTGATGCCTATTCACAACTCGAAAAGAAAAGTATCGATTATGCTTTGATGGAAAAAACGCAGTTGGCTTATGTCCTGCCAGGGAATTTTGGCTGGGATGACTTAGGAGACTGGAACGCGCTAGAGAGATTGAATCCTAAAAACGGCAATAATGTTGAATTGGGCAATCATATTGGACTCGATACCCAAGGCGCAATTGTTTATTCTGCTAATCCAGACGAGATTATTGTTACGATTGGCTTAGAGGATGTCGTCATCGTGCGCGATCGCAATGTTACTTTAGTCGTCAAAAAAGACCGTACTCAAGACATTAAAACTGTCCTCAAACAGCTTCAATCTGACACCCAGTTTGAGAATTTGCTATAACTCATTTATCATATTGTCAAACTAAATGGCATATTTACCCGATGAAATATTAGCCAAAATAGACACACTTCAGCGACAACTTTTACAACTCATTCACCAAACAACTATTACAGGCTATACGATTCTTGAAAGCTATGGAGAAACGGAAAACACGATTGTTTCTTTAGATCAACTTCAAAACGTCAGAGAAAGAGCTAGAGCCTATTATACTCGGCTATATCGACTTTTATTACAGATTGCTGAAAGCGTCATAGCTAGTTCTGCTACGATGGAATTATTAGCACAATCAATGGAGGAAACTCAATCAATTATTGACGCAGGGAAAGCTACCGTTGCAGAAACACAAATAGACTTCAATTTATGATGAACCAACCCTCTCAAACCCCAAATCCTGAGAAAATCAAACAAACAGCCTCTAGATTAAGAGATATTTGCACCATGTTTGATGCTCAAATCTTAATACTTGATGAATTAATTGCTCAAGTAGAAGCCGAAAACCGCAATCATCCGCTTAATTATACTAAAAAGATGAAAGGAAAAGCATTATTAAATAAAAAAATGCAATAATAACATTAAACCTTTGATGAAAATCGGTTTAAAAAATGTTTTCCCTCACTCAAACCAGTTCCAGACAGCGAGAAATCCTAGAGGTTGTCTTTAGTAATGGCTGGGACTATATGCGCCGTCTTCTTACCGGAGACAAAGCCGATGACCCCCAAATTCCCCCACCAGAAGCTTTGCGAAAGATTCTAGTAGAATTAGGGCCATTTTATGTCAAATTAGGGCAACTTCTTAGCACTCGTCCCGATTTACTTCCTGCCGATTACATTCAAGCTTTAAGTGCGCTGCAAGCAAACGTTCCCCCTGTTGCTTGGACAGAAATTGAAGCCCTCATCCGTCAAGAACTTAAACAGCCTTTAGAGGTCGTTTTTCGTCAATTTGATACGACTCCTATTGCAGCAGGTTCAATTGGCCAAGTCCATCGAGCAACGTTGATGGATGGACGAGAAGTTGCGATTAAAATTCAACGTCCGGGAATTGATAAAATTGTCGCTCAGGATATGATTTTGATTAAAGCAATTGCTGAGTTGGTTGCGATGACTGACTTCGGTCAAAATTATGATATTGTCAAACTAAGTGATGAGTTTGCTCAAGCGATTAAAGCTGAACTTGACTTTACGCAAGAAGGCCACTTTACTGAAAAACTGCGCTACAATTTATCAAAAAGTCGTTGGTTCAAGCCTGAAGATTTAGTCATTCCTCAAGTTTATTGGGAAGTAACTAGCCAAAAATTTCTCGCCTTAGAATGGTTGAATGGCAAACCTATTTTAGACGCAGATCTGACGCTATCCAATAATCATAAATTAACTCAAGAAAAAAGACAAGAGGTTACGACGCTTCTATTTAGAGCCTTTTTTCAACAATTGTATATCGATGGTTTTTTTCATGCCGATCCCCATCCAGGTAATATTTTTTACCTAGAAGAAGGGCGAGTTGCCTTAATTGACTGTGGGATGGTAGGGCGGCTCGATCCCAAAACGCAGCAAATATTAACAGAATTATTGTTGGCAGTTGTCGATCTTGATGCACAAAGTTGTTGCCAACTGACAGTTGAATTGTCAGAAACCGTCCAGCCGGTTAATTTGGACAGCTTAAAAAATGATTTTGATCGGATGTTGCGAAAGTATTATAATTTAAATCTTTCTGAAGTTAATTTTAGTGAAATTGTCTACGCAATTTTTCAAATTGCCAGAAAAAATAAAATCAAACTTCCTGGCAATTTAGGCTTGTATGCCAAATGTCTTGCCAATTTAGAAGGCACTGCCCGCCAATTTAATCCATCGGTTAATTTGTTAGATGAAGTTAAACCTTTAATGACCGATTTATTTCGCCGCCAATTGATAGGTGATACGCCACTACAAACGAGCTTACGAACGGTTTTGGATCTCAAATCTATTTCTTTAAAATCCCCCCGACACATTGAAACATTACTTGATCGCTTATCTTCCGAAACACTTCAATGGAACTTGCGACTTAAAGACATAGAACCGCTCCGGCAAAGTGTAGATGCGTCAGCCAATCGACTCTCTTTTAGTATTGTTGTCGGCTCTTTAACTATCGGTGCGGCGATTATTTCAACCGGAGCGAACACGCAACAATTATTATTAATTAGTAACGTGTTATTTACCACGGCTAGTTTATTAGGATTATGGCTAATTGTTAGTATTTTAAGATCAGGACGGTTGAGGCAATAAAAAGTCAGACTTTGTCAATCTGACTAATTAGTTCTCTCGAATGATCGCTTTAAACTCTAGACAAAAATAAAGCTAGGATCGGTAATATTGAGAGTTATAGCCGCTCCTTCAATTATAGCAATGAGTTCTCGGCACTCCGTCACCCCAGAATCGTAAGTTAAAGCAACATTAATCGTTCCTGAGCTAGTAGTGTAGAAGTCAAGATCATAAAACGCGGCTGAACCGTGCAGTTGAATAGAATCCTCGCTCTCGTTAAAGTCTCTAATCAAAGCGTAATCATTCTCACCGGCGCTCACGGGATTGCCATCACTGTAGTAGAGGCGAGTCTCATCTCCCAATAGGAAAAGATCTCGACCCAAACCGCCCGTTAAAGTATCTTGTTCATAAGGGCCAAAACCCGATTCTTTGTCAACCCCAATTAGGGTATCATTTCCTTCCCCTCCATTAAGACTGTCGTTACCGGCTCCTCCGTTGAGAGCATCATTACCAAGATTTCCCAAAATTGTGTCATCTCCTAAACCCCCAGCAAGAGTATCTTTTCCT
>JBGTNM010000384.1:0-4103 GCA_041743025.1 Microcystaceae cyanobacterium | reverse complement strand
CTTCGATTTTGCCCTCTGGAAAGCCGCTAAACAGGGAGAACCCGCCTGGCCATCGCCTTGGGGGTCTGGTCGTCCTGGATGGCACATTGAATGTTCGGCGATGGTACGGGAAAGACTGGGCGAAACGATTGATTTACACGTCGGCGGCAGCGACCTCATTTTTCCCCACCATGAAAACGAAATTGCTCAATCAGAAGCAGCTACTGGCAAACCCCTAGCGCGATATTGGCTACATAACGGCATGGTTAAGGTAGAAGGGGAAAAAATGTCGAAATCTTTGGGCAATTTTATTACTATTCGGCAGTTATTAGACAAATTTGACCCAATGGCGGTACGGCTGTTTGTCCTGCAAGCACACTACCGCAAGCCTTTAGATTTTACCCATGAAGCTCTAGAAGCGGCAACTAACGGCTGGCACACGATTAAAGAAGGGTTGCTGTTTGGCTATCAGTATGGGAAGCAATTATCAGTAGGGGCAAGGCAATGCCTTGCCGCTGCTTCCCTTGGTTCGAATGCGCTAACTCAACGCTTTCAGGCAGTAGTGGATGAGGACTTTAATTTTGCGGGAGGGTTGGCGGTTTTGTTTGAAATCGCGAAGGAATTGCGAAAAGAAGGCAATTTAATAGTACATCAAGGGTCTACTGAAACATCTGCCTCGCAATTGGAACAACAGTGGCGCACGCTAGTTGCTTTGGGTGAGGTGTTGGGTCTAGAAGCTGAACCCAGTGAGATAGAAACTTCACCGACTGAGGGTTTGAGCGATGCAGCCATTGAAACCCTAATTCAACAACGGGCCGAAGCGAGAAAAGCCAAGAATTATGCCGAAAGCGATCGCCTTCGAGACGAATTACACGCCCAAGGCATCGTTCTCATCGACCAAGCAGGCGGCGCGACCAAATGGCATCGAAGTTAACCTGATAGCTATTTAAGAAAACTACGCATCAAAAAATCTGCCATGAAAATCAAAATTCCAGATTTAAAAACTCTCTACGAAATTGATGATTCTGCCTGGTTAGAGGAAACTCTCAAACTCCTAAAAGCTAGACGGTTTGAAGACTTAGATTTAGAGAACTTGATCGAGGAGTTAGAAGACTTGGGCAACGAAAAAAAATATAGAGTAGAAAGCCTTTTAGAACAAATCATTAGGCATCTGCTTTTACTTCAATATTGGGAATCTCAACGAACTTATAATAAAGCACATTGGGAGTCCGAGATTGTGAGTTTTCAAAACCAACTTTTAACTTATTTAACCACTAATCTCCGTAATCATTTAGCGGAAAATTTACCGACTATTTATCAGAAAGCTTTACGGTATGTCCGCCGCAAAACCCAAGATTCTGTTGATTTTCCTCAAGAGTGTCCTTATTTTTTGAATGACTTACTGAATCCAGATTGGCTTCCTTAATAATATCAAATCCGTTTGAAGGGCTGTGACAAAAACGAATGGTTGTAGGGGCATGGCAGTGCCATGCCCCTACTGATATGTGGGTTTAGATATCTAAATCGTTTAAATTGAGCTTAGAACCGTAGGTTTCGATAAATTCCCGCCTCGGTGCTACGCGATCGCCCATCAATACGGTAAATATCCGATCAGCTTCGGCGGCATCTTCGATTTCCACGCGCTTGAAGGTGCGAGTTTCGGGATTCATGGTGGTATTCCACAACTGTTCGGGCATCATTTCCCCCAATCCTTTAAAACGTTGGATCGTATAGTTGGCGTTGGCAGGAAAGTCTCTCAAAGTCTGCTGTAATTCGCGTTCGTTGTAGCAATAGTAGTGATTGCGCCCCCGTTCTACTTTATACAGGGGAGGACAGGCGATGTAGATAAAACCGCGATCGACTAAATCCCGTTGGTAGCGATAGAAAAATGTCAGTAAAAGAGTGCGGATGTGCGCTCCATCTACATCAGCGTCAGTATTGTGCGCGCACAAACCCCCCACGCCGCAAACGAAGTTTTCATCGCCTTCTACCGAAAAGTCATAAACATAATCGCCAACAGGCTCAATTTCTTGATTAGAAATGACTTTTAATCCCATTAAATCATCACTAATTGGAACATAACTTTGTGGTTTTTTGGTTGCTTTAGCTAAGTATTCCTCTAGTTTAGAAGCATTAGGATGACGCTGCCAAACAGAAGCTAGTTTCCTGAGTTGTTCTTTACCACAAATCGTAATGGCGTAGTAAGGATGTTGCGTTTTAATAGCTGCATCTACTGCTGTTGATGGTTGATGTTGACTGAAACTGGTAACTATTGCTAATTGTCCGAGGAGATAAAGTAATCCATCTTTGAGTTTGTTCGAGTTAGTGACAAACGATATATTTTGACCGACTGTCGTCCCGTCACCCAAAAAATAACCTGCTAAAAAGGCTAACTGCAAATCTTCTCCTAAACTAAAAATAAAATCGGGTAATTGCTTGTGGTGGGCAACATTAGCGACTCCCAAAGCTTGCAAAAGTCTAGCAGCAGCAACACTATGAAAGTAGAGTTTAATTCCTTGACTGTGAGGGTCATAATAACAGCGTGGTTGCTCACCAAATACGGTTTGAATCGCCGCCATCATTTCAGGAATAAGCGGTTCATCTTTTTTGCCTAAATTCAAACTTACTTGATGTTGACTTAAGGTTCCTTCTGCTACAAACCACCCCAAAAACCACATTAACTCGTGGGTAATTGGTAGGTAACGATTGAATGCTTTTGCGGTGTGTGCTTGAGGAACAAGTTTTACATCATCACCTAATTGTGCCAGTTCGCTTGGCGTAAAATAGTCAAAGGGTTTGTAAGCACTCACCTCACGCCAACGAGCATTCCGACTGCTGTCATCTTGCGCGAGTAATTTATCGATTTTTGATGGCAACGTTTCATAAACCAAGTTTTCATTGCCTCCAATCGCGTCTACATAATTGAGAAAATGGGGTAATGTGGGATGATTGATTCCTCGTTCCCAATGACTGATAGTGATAGGTTGTTTGACACCACAAGCAACTGCCACTTGTTTTTGACTGATGCCTGTCGTTTGCCGTTGCTCAATTAATTTTTGCCATGCTTGAGCAGTTAATTGAACTCTGGGTTCCTGCCATAAATCGGGTCTTTCTAACTTCACTAAAACACGCTGACTCGCGATCTGACGAACATCTTCTCCTTGCAAATAGAGAGATTGAGTTAAACCAGCTTGATAGAAGGCTTTAAGGAGATCAATTCTGGTGGGACTTTGAGCAGGACGAGGGAGACGGCGAGTCGCAACTAATAAGTCGCCTGGTTTAATTTCATTCCCTTTTTTTAAGCGAACTTGCCCTTCTTCATAGACAAAAACACTGTGAGAAGATGTTACTTTGACCGACCGATTATACTGAGTGGTAATTTTATACATCGGTTCTTCGTGACTGTGACGAATGACCGCTTTTAGAGGACGATAGCGAGTTGTGTTCGTTACGGGGTTAAAAGAGATAACCTGATATTGTTCGGCTGTCCGTTTTCCTTCGACGCAATCATCAATAAATTGGCCAATTTCAACCAATTCAGTTTTTCCTGCGTCATTCATTACCAAAGTCGGTTCATCGCCTGCTACACTCATAATTACGATGCGGTGGTAGCGCAATTGTGAAGCATCGAATTCTTCTCCTTTGATGCCCAATCCTAATGCTGTAATGAGAGACTGAATCTCATTGTTTTTGTAAATTTTGGCATCGTCAGTTTTCTCAATATTGAGGATTTTGCCTCGCAAAGGTAAGATGGCTTGCGTTCGGCGATCGCGTCCTTGTTTGGCCGAACCGCCTGCACTATCGCCTTCGACTAAGAAAATTTCCGATTCTGAGGGATCTCTGGTACTACAATCGGCTAATTTTCCGGGCAAAGGAGACGATTCTAACACCGATTTACGACGTACCAATTCCCTAGCGTGTCTAGCAGCCTCTGCCGCTTTAAACGCTTGAATTGCTTTGTCGAGAATAGAATCGGCCACATGGGGATTGAATTCTAAATACTCAGTGAGAACTTCTCCTACCAGCGAATCTACGATTCCTCGTATTTCTGTATTGCCCAGTTTGGTTTTTGTCTGACCTTCAAATTCGGGGTCAGGAACTTTGACTGAAATTACGCCTGTCAA
>JBGTNM010000383.1:0-3617 GCA_041743025.1 Microcystaceae cyanobacterium | reverse complement strand
CAACGTCTCATGACTGTGGTTTATAAGGTAAAAATAAAAGTATCGAACAGCCAGGAGTAGCCGTGTGCCATGAAAGTGGCAAGCACGGTTTTGAATGGGAGGATTGGGAAGCGATTCCCCGTTCGACCCCTAACACTCTCTAAACAATGACATCAATTTGACGGCTAAATTGTTTTGTTCCTGTAAAAAAACTTTGGCGCAATTTCGCCCCGGCATTCCCGAAATTGACCCGCCGGGATGGGTTCCTGCACCTGTGAGATAGAGATTTTTAATCGGGGTTTTGTAGTTAGCAATTTCTGGGAGAGGACGCAAAAATATCATCTGATCGAGCGTCATATCAAGATGATAGTAATTACCCTTGTAAGATCCCAATCTTTCCGCTAATTCTGCCGGACTTTCGACATGACGGGCGATAATCGCTGATTTTAGATTGGGTGCATAGTCGGCGAGTTTGTCAATGACGCGATCAGCCACTTTATTTTTTAATTCATCTGTCCATCCCGTCCCATTTAAACCCGTTCCCTCTTTACCGGCAATTTGATAAGGGGCAAAAAATTCAATCCAGAGAGTATGCTTACCTTCTGGTGCCATTGAGGGATCAAGTACAGTCGGAATATCTAGGTAAATCGAGGGGTTTTCGTCAGGAATTTGCCCCATCATCGCTAGGGAGTGTGCCTGTTCAACGTGCTGTACAGAATCCGCAATTAACACCGTGCCACTTAAATAATCATCTCGGTGTTGCCATGCTTCAAATCGAGGGATTTCTGAAAGAGCGCAATCAATTTTTAAAATGGTTTCATTATTATTAACGGTACGCCGTTCGATTCGCTCCCGCAATTGGGCATCGGCACTATCAATATCGGCAGGATCAACTAATTGTAATAATAATCGACGAGCGTCAATATTAGAAATAATGCCCAATTTAGCGCGATATTCTTGATTATTCGCTACTTGAACCCCAATTGCTCGCCCATCTTCTACCAAAACCTTTTTAACCGATTGTTCAGTCAAAATTGTACCGCCGTGCTGTTGCACCAACTTTACCAAGGCTTGCGTCAATGCGCCTGTTCCGCCGCGAGGTCTCGCCATACCGGGATCATGACGCATCGCCAACATCATCAACCCGGCGGTTGTGCCTTTTTGCGAGGGAGGTGCGCCAATTTCGGCAGCAAGTCGCGCTAGGGGTGCTTTAATCACTTCACTGTCAAACCACTCGTCAAGGATGTCTTGAGGAGAAGTGATCATAGTGCGGAGGAAATCGAGGGCTTTTTGGGGAGAACCCACAGTTGCAAAAACGTCTCGTAGGGATTGCCAGCGATAACTTTTGGCGATTTCGAGTAACGCTTGGGGAGGAACGTTAAACAGAGGCGCGATCGCTTTCATTAAACGCGACCAATATTGAATAAATTCGGCGTATTTTTCGGCATCTCGCGGGCTGTAGCGGGCAATTTCGGCACAGGTTTTTTCTAAAGAACGGTGAGCTAAAAAATAGTTACCGTCTTTGTGGGGACAAAAAGTCGTTGGGTCACAAAAAAGATAGGTCAATCCATATTGATGTAGGGCTAACTCTTGGATGACGGGGCCTAAGAAAATAAACTCGTGATCGATCGCGCAACGGTTAAACTTAAATTGGGGAGCCGTTTCTGGCAGGATTTCTTCTGTCGTGGCTGCCCCGCCTGGAACGGGACGCTTTTCTAGCAACAGGACGCTGTAACCTGCTTTGAGCAGGTAAGCTGCACAGACTAAACCGTTGTGTCCTGCCCCAATGATAATGGCGTCATAAATTTCCATTAAAAAAAGGGGATCTTCGATCTCCTTGTAATTATACAATGATATTGAGAGGTTCCAGAATAGAGTAATTTTAGTGAGTTAAGCAATTAACTCTTATCTGTTTGTACTTTATCTGGGCGAAAAACATAAGAGCGATCGCGTGGTCTAAGCCTTGTATGAATTCTGAAATTAAAGTCGTTCAACCTGCTGGCATTCTAGATGGCACCAAAGCTGCTCAGTTTCGCCAAGAAATTAGCGAGCTAGTGCAACAAAATGCCAAAATTATTGTCGTTGATTTTAAAAATGTGACGTTTATGGACAGTTCGGGATTAGGGGCTTTAGTTCTGTCCCTCAAAACGATCAGAGCGGCTGGTGCTCAATTATTTTTATGTTCTATCAACGATCAAATTCAGATGTTATTTGAATTGACTAGCATGGATCGCGTGTTTGAGGTATTTTCTAATCGGGAAGAATTAGAGCAAAAAATCCTCAAAAGTTAATCGTTTTATAGAGCAAGGTAAATAATCCATATATCCGTAGGGACATGGCACTGCCATGCCCCTACAGCCATTCATACAGATATTTTTTCCTGTACAGAGATCCGTTACAATCCGTAAAGTTTTGATCGCTCTTAGACAACTCTTAATAATTTTCCTCATACTAAAAGTCAATTGTCAATGATTGTTAGGAAAATAGGACTGTGTTGTGTTTCAATCAGTTTGGGCAAATGCTTTAGTAGCGGGACTTATTAGTGCTATTATTATCATCAAAAATTTAAGCTAAGGTCAAGTGCTTGGCCTTAGCTTAAACACGACCCATTTTTTTAGAGGGTTAAGGATTTAGAGAGGGACAAGGGAGCCGCCATCAGCAAAATCCGCTCTAAAAGCCAGGGAGCAAAACGCTGGCACCACACCGCTAAATAACTCTGCCAGCCGACTAAAATTTCTGACTTACCCTGCTTGAGTCCTGCAATCAAAGTTCGTGCCACCCGTTGTGGTGTGATGGGGAGAACGCCACGAAACCCCTTGATGCTTTGCGCCATATCGGTATCGGTCAGAGAAGGGAGTAAGGCAACGACTCGCAGATTATAGGGCGCAAGTTCCGTCCGCAGTGCTTGAGTAAAACCTAAAATGGCAAATTTAGTCGCAGAATAGGTAGACATGGTAGGAGCAGCAATTTTACCCATTAAACTCGAAACATTGACAATTGTGCCTTCTCCTTGCGCTGCCATGCGCCGAGCCATAATGCGAGTCGTGGCGTACAGTCCCATCAAATTGAGAGACATTTCTTGATAGACTTGCGGTAATTTCGTCTCTAAAAAGGGAGCTTGATGGGCAACACCAGCACAGTTGACGAGTAGGTGGATGGGGCCGTAATCTCGCCAGGCTTGAGCTAGAGTCATATTGACGACGATAGGTTCGGTCAAATCGAGGGACAACAATACCACTTCTACATCAATACCGAGAGTGGCAATTTCTTGAGCCACGCGAGTCAGTCGAGTGGCATCGCGAGCTACTAATAGTAAACGTTTGATGCCCTGCCGGGCTAATTCTAAGGCGATCGCTCGTCCAATTCCCCGCGATGCTCCAGTCACTAACGCAGTTTTACCTTGAAGTATTTTCATCAAAACCTCCTTTGGTTTGAGGTTGCAGGCACGTAAAAAGTACCTGCAACCTAAATGTTGACCGAGTTGGAAAGGCAAATAAGCGCAGACTTCTGGTTAAAAGAAGTCGCAGATAACGGCAGCAAGGGATTTAAGCAGTTAAGCCCTTGAGTGAATGCACGCTACCATGCCTTATTTCCCTGAAAAAATACTTCAAGGTAAAACTGCGTTAGTGACTGGAGCA
>JBGTNM010000382.1:0-9891 GCA_041743025.1 Microcystaceae cyanobacterium | reverse complement strand
GGCTTCTTTAACATCAAAGTCACCGCCAGCGACACTCAAGGAGCAACGGCTGATGACATTTTTTCTCTGAGCGTCATTAATCTCATCAATGGCAACAGTGCTAACAACACCCTTTCTGGCACTTCTAAGGCAGACTCCCTCAACGGTTTTGCTGGCGACGATTACCTAGAGGGATTGGCGGATGATGACTTAATTGATGGCGGTACCGGCAAATTAGATCGCCTTTTTGGTGGAGAAGGAAACGATACCCTCACTGACCCAGATGGGGCGAATGGAGCGCACGGCGGAACGGGCAATGACATTATCGACGTTACTTTTGCCGCCACTTGGGATAACGATACCCACTCGACTAACGCACCTCGCTCTGATGGAAAGATTACTGGAGGCTATGGAGACGATCTCATCACTATAACCATGAACAACAGCCGATTCTTCATTAACTTGAAGGGAGACGAACCCACCAGTAGTGTCTCTGATGGCAACGATCTCATAACCTTGTTGGGCAGCTATCAGAATTCTGTCGTCGCGCTCGGTGGCGGCAATGACCGCTTTACTGGGGGTATCGGCAGCGATAATGTTTCTGGAGGGGCAGGAAATGATCTTCTTGTTGGCAATAGTGGGAATGATATTTTAACAGGCGATACTGGGAACGATACACTGATGGGTGGTGCTGGCAGCGATACTTTGACCGGAGGATTGGGTCAAGATCAGTTCGTTTATACCAACTTGCTAGATAGTGGCGATAGCCTTAAAGGTTTTCAAGTAAGGGAAGATAAGATTGTTTTGAGCGAACTGATGGATAACTTGGGCTATGGTGGTAATAATCCAATAGCTGACAGCTACGTGCGATTGATACAGGGGAATACGGGGACTAGCGTTCAGGTCGATCCAGATGGCCAAGCCGGAAGCGGTGTCTTTAGACCGTTTATCCTGTTAGAAAATGTTTCTGTAGCCAGTCTAAGTGCTAATGACTTTGTGTTTTAGGTGTCTATCAGAGCAATTGCATCTTGAAATGCTCGTCCTTTTTGTAAATAAATGAGGAAATTTGTGGAACAGGATTACTCTTTGTACGGATTAGGATTTTTTACTCTATTTGTCGTTGGAATTTGTTTTTCTGTTACTCGTCCGGCTGTCAAGATTTTGGAGCAAACACAAAGTAAATTGCTATTTCGCATCCGACCCGTACTTTTTTGGGGGATTGCGGTTTTCTTTTGGGGATTAGGTCTTCTGTTCTTAGTTAGTCCCTTCTTAATTTATACACCTGTGACTACCCTCACCTGTAACCGTTCTGTCCCGCCGCTTTCTTTCACAACGACAGAACCTGCTCCTTCCGTCTGTGATTTGGTGAAAGAGAATTGGTTGGGAATAGAGAAAAACCATATTGCTATTTCTAGCTTGCAGAGAGCGACATTAGAAACAGAGCCAGCTCGTGATGCCAAAACCAGGCTTCACTATCGAGTAGTACTTTTAACAAGTGAGGATAAAATTCCCTTTGTGTCGCACTTAGATGATTTTGAGTATGAAGAATGGCAGACTAGGACTGCTCAGATTAATACCTTTGTTAAAAATCCTACGGCGGCTCTAAGGATTCAGCAAGATCGGCGAATACTTGGCTACGCTAGTTTTGGAATAGGAAGCTTCCTTGCTCTCGTCGGTTTTTTTGCTGTAGCAGCCCCCCCTACCATTACTTGCACCTTAGCTCAAGAATCCAACAGCCTAACACTCAAACGACAGAAATATTTTGGAGCAAATACTTTAACTTTTAAGCTTTCTCTAGACGACATTTTAAAGGTTTTGCTGGAGCGCAGTCGCGACAACGGCCAAGTGATTGAGCGAGTTACTTTGAAACTGACATCGGGAGAGTGTTTTCCCCTCACTTACAGCTATGATTCTTTGGGAGGAAAACAGCAAATCTCTACCTTTATCCGCAGCTTTTTAAGAACGAGTAAGAATAAAGAATAGCTATGAAAATTTTGCAACAAACTTCCACTGAACTTACTGTTGGACAAAAACCGCCTAGATTAGCTTGGGGGTTGTTTTTAGCTATTTTTTTGTTAATAGGACTGCTCTTTGTTTTTGGTATTCTAGGTAGTCTTAACCCAACAAAACTGCTCTGTAAGCAAGCAACAGAGCAGAGGAAAAATAGCGAAGTAGGCTCATTTACTGGGTCAGTTTCTTGTGTTATCATAAAATTAGATGAACGAGGCACAGAAATTAGCAAAACACCTATCTTTAGGTTAAAAGAAGCTAAACTAGAAACTGAGCTTGTTACTGGGGTTGATCCCGCTAACCGGAGTGATCAAAATGAGCGAGTCATTCTGCTTACAGATCGCGGTAAAATTCCTTTTAAATTTAGCCATTATGGTGGCAGTGAGCAGTTGATAATTTCTAAAATTAATGCTTTTATGAGCAATCCTTTGAAGACATCTTTCGAGATTACAGATGATGCCAAAAGCTGTAAATACTTGATGGTAGCAATCGGAAGCATCATCATTCTGTATGGGTTCATCGGATTTTCAAGTATAGCCAGAATTCCTCCCAATGTTATCTGTAAACTTGATCAAGAGAGCAAGAGAATGACTATCAAATACTCTGAGGAAAAAGTTTTACAGCCTTCCTTGGAAGAGATTGCAGACATCCGGGTAGAAGAATGGGAAAATACTTATAGAGTTAGCTTTATCCTAATCTCTGGTGAGAGTTTGCCCTTAACTTATGTTTATAGCTCTAGTCGAAAGGAAAAGCAGCAAATAGCTGACTGCATTCGAGAATTTCTTGGATAGGAATAACTTTATCATTTTAAATAAATCATAGCTAAACCGATGAAACAACCCCAAAATAGTAAACTTACTATTAATCAAAATGACGAGGACTTAGAAATTTCCTTTCCTCTGTCAGGATTTAATAACTATATGGCTGTTGTGGGGTTTATTTCCGTAATTATTGTAAGTTTCCCAATCGGTTTGTTAGCTTACGGAGTCTACGCCTCTGAAGGAGCATATAAGATTATTAGTGGACTTGGTTCTCTGCCTTTTTTAACTGTCAGTGTACTTTTCATGTGGATTTTTATTGGATCTTTTTTTAGTAAACCTTGCGTCTTTATTGATTCAGAAAAGATTATTTTTACCTATAATTTTTTTAAGCATGACACCAATGTACCTCTAACGATTCTGCGACAAGATATTAATAAAATTGAGTATGGTAAAGGTCAACCTGAATTATTGAACTCAAAATTTAATTCTTTGAACTTTAACTACTTGGGAGCTATGCTTTGTAAACCCAATCTTATTATTTATACTACATTGAAAGAACATAGTATTAGATATCTTACAAGTTATGCCTATGATTTTTCAGAAGCTGAGCTTGAATGGTTAGCTAATGAAATTAGTAATCGTTTAGGATTGCCTATTATTAGAAAATAACTTGAGTAAATTAGATGATTTATTTTATAACAATGGTGACACATAATTATACGTTAGCTTTTTATCTATTTATCTTGTTGGCTTTGTTTGCCTTCGGTATTGGGTTTTTGGTTACTCATCCGGCTATCCAATTTGTGGAGCAAACACAAAACAGCTTGGTATTCCGCATCCAACCTTTGTTTGTTTGGGTAATTGGGATGGTTGTAAGTGGATTAGGATTTCTAGTTCTCATTATTCCTTTAACCCTTATTCCTATAACTATTCTTACCTGTAACCGTCCTGTTCCGCCTTTTTCTCTAACAAATTCAAAGGACATTCCTAGTTTAATTGGTTGTGAATTAGTAGCTAAAGATTGGCGAGAAAAAATTAAAAGCAACACACCTATTTTAGGATTACAGGGAGCTACATTAGAAATAGAAACAAAACACAAAAGAAAGAAAAATCCTCCCTTTCGACTGGTTCTTTTAACAGATAAAGGTCAAGTCCCCTTTCCCTGGCATTTTCGTGATTCGGATTATGAAAAATGGCAGAATCTCACAGCAAAAATTAATACCTTTATCAAAAATCCTCAAGAAGCTTCTTTGTTAGTTCAACAAGATGAGCGTTCACTTGGCTGCGCTAGTGTTAAGTTAGCAAGCTTCCTCTGGCTAGTAAGTTTTTTAGTCTTAGCAGCCGCTCCTATCATTACTTGTACCTTAGCACAAGAATCCAACAGCCTAACGCTCAAACGTCAGAAATATTTTGGAGCAAAGTCTTTAACTTTTAAACTTTCTCTAGATGACATTTCAGAGGTTTTGCTGGAGCGCAATAACGGCGGCGGTGAAGGGATAACTGAGCGAGTGACTTTGAAACTAACATCAGGGGAGCTTTTTCCTTTTACTTATAGCTATGACTCTTTAGGCGGAAAACAGCAGCTTGCTATCCTCATTCGCAAATTTTTAAAAATGAGTAAAACTCAAAAATAGCTATGAAAATTTTGCAGCAAACTTCAACTGAGCTTACTGTTGGGGAAAAACCTCCTCGATTTATTTTAGGATTATTTCTGGCTAGCTTTTTATCAATAGGACTGCTTTTTGTCTTTGGTATTTTAAATAGTATTAACACGACTTTCGAGATTGCAGATAATTACAAAGGCTATAGGTACTTGATGCTAGCAATCGGAAGTACCATCATTCTGTATGGGTTCATAGGATTCTCAAGCATAGCAAGAATTCCTCCCAATGTTATCTGTAGACTTGACAAAGAGAGCAATAGAATGACTATAAAATACTCTGATGAAAAGGTTTTACAGCATTCCCTAGAAGAGATTGCAGACATCCGGGTAGAAGAATGGGAAGATACTTATAGAGTTAGCTTTATCCTAATTTCTAGTGAGAGTTTACCTTTAACCTATGTTTATAGCTCTAGTCGAAAGGAAAAGCAGCAAATAGCTGACTGCATTCGAGAATTTCTGGGATAGGAATAATTTTATAATTTTAAATAAATCATAGCTAAACCGATGAAACAACCCCAAAATAGTAAACTTACTATTAATCAAAATGACGAGACCTTAGAAATTTTCTTTCCTCTGTCAGGATTTCGTGATTACATGGCTATTGTGGGGTTTGTTTCCGTAATTATTGTAAGTTTCCCAATCGGGTTATTGGCTTACGGAATCTACGTATCTGAATTACAATATAAAATCATTTGTACACTTTTTTCTATCCCTTTTTTAGCTGTCGGTGTACTTTTTATGTGGATTTTTATTGGATCTTTTTTTAGTAAGTCTTGCATATTTATTGATTCAGAAAAAATCATTTTTACATGGAAGTTTTTAAACTCCGATATTAATCAACCTCTGGTCATTCATCAGCAAGATATTAAACAGTTAAAGTATGAAAAAAGATACGAATCTAAAAATGTATACTTTAACTCTTTAAGCGATGTTTCTATAAACTATGAGTTGATAATTTCTACTCAAACCAAGGAGCATAGTCTGAGTTGGCTTATTCCAGTGAAATCGGTTCTTTCTGTTGCTGAACTTGAATGGTTAGCTAATAAAATTAGTAATCGTTTAGGATTGCCTATTATTAGAGAATAACTTTTAACGATTCAATTGAACGGTGATGAATTGAACCTGAACCGAAGCGAAAAAACGCCATACATCCGCCCCAATAAATTGTTAGCTAACGTGTAAAGTTCCTTTCTTATTCGTCATGCCGTTTTTGCGGTGATTTAGCAAACTCATCAGTAATATAGAACTCTAACAGAGAATCTCTCAACAGGCGATCGCTTCAAACTTGACTTTATGGACAGTCCCTAAGTATTTTAAGCTTTGTTAGGAAGTCCCTGAGAGGGTAATTGTTAAGATAAGCCAAATGTTCGACAAAAAAGCGGGTTGTATGGCAAGATTATAAATTGCCTCCAATGAGTTTTGATAGGATATTGCGACTATGGCTCTTCAACTCGGCGATACCGTGCCTGATTTTACCCAAGAATCCAGCGAAGGAACGATCTCCTTCTATGACTGGGCAGGCGATAGTTGGGTCGTTCTGTTTTCCCACCCGGCTGACTATACTCCCGTCTGCACCACTGAGTTAGGCGAAGTTGCCAAGCTCAAGTCCGAATTTGACAAGCGCAACGCCAAAGTCATTGCCCTCAGCGTTGACGATGCAGAGTCTCACAAGGGTTGGATTGGCGACATCAACGAAACCCAAACTACGACAGTTAATTACCCCATTCTGGCTGATAGCGATCAAAAAGTCTCTGACTTGTACGGCATGATTCACCCCAATGCCAATGCTAAATTAACGGTTCGCACCGTTTTTGTGATTGACCCCGCCAAGAAACTGCGCCTGACGATTACCTATCCTCCCAGCACCGGACGCAATTTCCAAGAAATCTTGCGCGTGATTGATTCATTGCAGTTGACTGACAATTATCAAGTCGCCACGCCTGTCAACTGGCAAGATGGCGATGATTGCGTTGTTGTTCCTTCCATTCCCACTGAAGAAGCTAAACAGAAATTCCCTAAAGGCGTAACTGAAGTTAAGTCTTATTTGCGGATGACTCCTCAACCCAATAAATAATCAGTATCGGCGAATGATTGAGGTGGGCAATACCCACCTTTTATTTTGCTTTTTAAAGGAAGATTAGCGGGTCGCAATGGAATAAAATTAAATGTTATTACCGTTTGGATTATTACCCTAACTGAAACGAGATTTGTTACTTTAGTTCCTCAAAAAAAAGCTGATGAAAATTGAACTTTACACCCGTGTCGCTTTAAAAGTAGATTTTCCCGAACATGGGTTAAAAAAAGGCGATACTGCTTATGTAATTGAACATTATTCAATGCCAGAAGGAGAAGAAGATGGCTATAGCTTAGAAGGTTTTGGCATTCCGATTCCAGGTGTCACTGTAGAAGTCAAGGAAAGTCAAATTTGTCCCGTAACTCAGAAGCAAGAGACAGAGCCTTATGGTGATTTATACCAAATCAGGTTATCATAGGCTACTTATAAGGACAGGCATTCTGGGAAACTGACATAGATATTGTTATGCTAATTATAGAAACCCGTTTTCTTCAAGAAAACGGGTTTTTAGGATTGACTGATTTAGATTTTAGATTTGGTTTTAGTAGTCGAAGTCACCGCCACCAGAGGCTGCTGGTGCTTTGTCCTTCTCAGGTTTGTCAACCACGATGCACTCGGTCGTCAAGACCATTCCCGCAATAGAAGCCGCATTTTGCAGGGCAGAACGAGTCACTTTCGCTGGGTCAACGATGCCCGCAGCAAACATATCGGTAAACTCGTTGTTTGCCGCATTATAGCCCACATCAAAGGGTCTTTCTTTGACGCGCTCAGCGACGACCGCGCCGTTTTGTCCAGCATTTTCAGCGATACGCTTGAGAGGCGAAGGCAGAGCGCGAGCGACAATCATTGCACCCGTCAATTCTTCGGCACTCAGGTTACTAGTAGCCCATTCTTCCAGTTGAGGAGCAAGGTGAGCCAAAGTGGTTCCCCCGCCCGGAACGATGCCTTCTTCAACGGCTGCTTTCGTCGCGTTGATAGCATCTTCTAGACGCAGCTTACGGTCTTTCATTTCCGTTTCAGTGGCCGCCCCCACTTTAATCACAGCGACACCGCCAGCCAGCTTGGCCAGACGCTCTTGCAGCTTTTCTTTGTCGTAAGAAGAGTCAGTTTCGTCAAGCTGACGGCGAATTTGCTCGCAACGCGCCTTGACAGTGGATTCGTTGCCTTCAGCGACAATCGTGGTGTTGTCTTTGGTGATGGTCACGCGACGCGCTCTGCCCAACATTTCGACTTTGGTGCTTTCCAACTTCAGTCCAGCATCTTCGCTAATGACCTGACCACCCGTGAGAATAGCAATATCTTCGAGCATAGCCTTACGGCGATCGCCAAATCCAGGGGCTTTGATAGCAACGACGTTTAGCACTCCCCGCAGGCGATTGACGACCAGGGTGGCGAGGGCTTCTTTTTCGATGTCTTCAGCGATGATAACCAGGGGTTTACCTTGGCGGGCTACCTGTTCAAGGACGGGAACTAAGTCTTGCACGAGGGCAATTTTCTTGTCAGTAATCAAGATGACGGGATCGTCGTAGACGCATTCCATGCGTTCGGGGTCGGTCACGAAGTAGGGAGAAATGTAGCCTTTGTCGAAGCGCATTCCTTCAGTAATTTCCAATTCGGTCGTCATGGATTTGCCTTCTTCGAGGGAGATGACTCCTTCTTTGCCGACTTTATCCATCGCATTGGCAATCATCCGACCTACTTCTTCGTCGTTTCCAGCAGAGATCGCACCCACTTGGGCGATCGCTTTGGAATCTTCAACGGGTTTGGCGTGTTCGGCAATCTTTTCCACGAGATAGTCGGTTGCTCGGTCAATGCCGCGCTTGAGAGAAATGGGGTTAGCACCGGCTGCCACGTTGCGAAGACCTTCTTTGACGATCGCATGAGCGAGTACGGTGGCAGTGGTGGTTCCGTCTCCCGCAACGTCATTGGTTTTAGAAGCCGCTTGACGGATTAGAGCAACGCCTGTGTTCTCAACGTGGTCTTCGAGTTCAATCTCTTTGGCGATGGTAATTCCATCGTTGATGATTTGGGGTGCGCCAAATTTCTTTTCTAACACCACGTTGCGTCCTTTGGGGCCGAGGGTAACAGCCACCGCTTCGGCCAGAATGTCAATGCCTCTTTCTAGAGCGCGTCGCGCATCTTCATTGTAAATAATCTGCTTGGCCATAGTGAATTTGCCTCTTGTCAATCAAAGTTTAGAAGTTGAAGGAGAATTGACTTGCGTTAAAACCAAGTTAGGCAACGCCTGCGAGAATGTCTTTTTCGGAGAGTAATACGTAGTCGTCGCCACCGAGTTTGATGTCTGTTCCGGCATACTTGGAATAGAGAACTTGGTCGCCGACTTTAACCTCCAAAGGAGAACGACTGCCATCATCGTTGCGCTTGCCGGGACCGACAGAGACGACTTCTCCAAGCTGGGGCTTCTCTTTAGCGGTGTCGGGGAGTAAAATTCCGCCAGCCGTTTTTTCTTCTGAGGGGCTGACTTTGACGAATACGCGATCGCCTAGCGGCTTAACGGTAGAGACGTTGATGCTGATTGCTGCCATAAACTAAATCCTCGCTTGATAACTTGCAGAGTAATGGATGCCACAACTATATTAGCACTCTCACCCTCCGAGTGCTAATTTAGCGAAAGGGGGGCCGCCCTGACAACTCCTAAACGTGTACGGTTTCCCGAACTCAGACGACTTATAATTTATGTCAATAACGAATAGGACAAGGAGGCGCATTGCTATGAGTTACAGATACATCAATCAATCGTTGGAGGAATGGCGTGAAGAACTGACCATCAAACCTGTTTTAGAGGGGCCGTGGAGTTGATACAGCCGTCCCGAATTACAAGCCGCGATCGCTTAAATCTAGACCATTTTTAAAGTTTTTCAAGGTTGAATAACATGAGACTTCTTGCAAAAGTCTAAAAAGTCCCCCTTTTTAAGGGGGATTTAGGGGGATCAAATGGCACTTATGCAAGAGTTCTATGGTTTGCTTTTCTCCGTTTAATCGTTCTAGTAATCTCTATTCATCATCATAGATATCTTCAGTAAATTGATTAATTGCTCGATGTTAGTTTGACTGAATTTTTGGGAATACAAATTTTTTGATCCTAAATTTAATCCATATTTATAAATCGCGCTTGTTTTCTAAGAAGTTTTTTGAAAAGCTTCTAACTGATCCTCTGACTGTTCTTTACTTTTTGGTCTAGCCACTTTAAGTGATGATTTCGGCGGCTTCTTTTACCGTTATTAACGAGGCAGAATATCATTTAAACAGAGTTGAAGATTCGGTAAAAGGGGAGACAAGATTGGTTCGCTTAAGCGGTATTGTTTAAGGTGATAATCTTCATTAACAAGTTCACAGACGGTAAAAGTGGGTTGCTTCGGTTTCCCAATAAAAGCAACACCCCC
>JBGTNM010000381.1:0-7932 GCA_041743025.1 Microcystaceae cyanobacterium | reverse complement strand
GGAAGCCTTGAAAAAAACAGGTAAAGAAGGTTTTAAAGTAGCTTGTGGCGCAACCGGCCCCATTGAGTTTGATGATAAAGGAAATCGTTTAAATCCCCCAAAATTATTAGTGAAGGTTAATGATAGTAATTCTGGGTTTGAAGTTTTAAATGTGGATAACGTGTCTCCTCAGATAACCCCATGTGATTAAACCTTGTAGGGGCGAATTGCGATCGCCCTAGCCTTTTGCGATCGCCTTAACCAACGCAACAGATTTAACCGAAAAATCGACCTCTTATTCTTTCAAAAAGGTCGATTGATACCATTAATTATCTAAGCGCATCAAAATTTTTGCTGAGGAAGCGCCGGTTTACGATCGCCCTGACGATTATTAGTACGATTGCGGGACTTTTGCTTAATAACAGGTTTACCCATGTCCGTTTCGGGAACTTCCCAGTCATTTTTAAGCCAATTGGGGCAATTACGGTCATAAACCATCTGTAATGCCGCCGCCGCGATCGCTTGTGGGTCGTATTCGGCGCTCAGTTCGCTGACAATCGGCAGAAACGAAGCCATGCGTTCCCCGGCCAAAGTTTCTTGGATTTGAGCCTGCAACTTAGCCACACGCTTAGCTTCTACCTGAGAGCGAGTCGGCAAGCGCAATACCTCTAATTGTTGGCGTAAGCGCTGTTCAATTTGCCGCAGCATTCGGCGGTCAATCGGTTCGATGAGAGAAATCGCCGATCCCGTCTTGCCAGCCCTTCCCGTTCGCCCAATGCGGTGAATGTAGGTTTCGCTATTGTCGGGGAGGTCGTAGTTAATGACGTGGCTGAGGTTTTCCACATCTAACCCTCGCGCAGCGATGTCAGTGGCAACCACTAGCTTAATTTTGCTATCTCGAAAGCGTTGGACGAGGCGTTCCCGTTGAGCTTGGTTGAGATTGCCGTGATATTCATCGACGCTGTGCCCGGCTTCTAATAATTTGCTGGTTAACTCGGCGGCGGTTTGCTTAGTTCGCACGAAAATGAGCGCCGATTCGGGGTCTTCCATTTCTAAAATGGGCTGCAAGGCTTTGAGTTTTGACCAACCACGCGGCACAAAGTAAAGGTGCTGGTCGATGCGGGAAGGAGCCGCTTGTTGCTTTTCGACGGAGATGGTAATAGGAGACTTGAGAAATTGAGAAATTAAATCCCGAATTTCACGGGGCATGGTGGCTGAGAAACAGACAGTCTGGCGCGTTTGGGGGGTCTTTTGCAGGATCGTTTTTACGTCGTCAATGAAACCCATACTCAGCATTTCGTCAGCTTCATCCAAAACCGCCCATCGCAGGCAATCCAGCACCAGCTTTTTACGTTCCAACAAATCGATAATCCGTCCTGGCGTGCCGACAACAATCTGTACGCCTCGCTCTAGACTGCGAATTTGTCGTTCAATGGACTGACCGCCATACACCGTTATAATATGCAATCGGCGTTCGGTTGAAAAGTCTTTGATGGCTTCGGCGACTTGTTGGGCGAGTTCGCGGGTAGGGGTCAGGATAAGGGACTGTACGCTAGGATTTTTGATATCCACCTGTTCCAGGATAGGCAGGGCGTAAGCGGCGGTTTTACCTGTTCCCGTCTGCGATTGACCGACAATATCGTGTCCTTCCAAAATGAGGGGAATTGTCTTGGTTTGAATTTCTGTAGGTTCAACGAATCCGAGCGATTCTAAATGAGCGGCGCATGTTTCTGATAAACCTAAGTTGTTAAAGGAAATAGTCATAGGGTATTGGCTGTTTTGGTAAATTAATGGTGAGTAAATGGAAGACAATTGAGTTGATTCTGACGAAAATTTTCTATTTAAGGCTCAAGCGAGCTTCTAAATTTTTCTGGTAGCTGATTATTCCTCCCAAACGGCAGTTCCGTAAAGATCGTAAACATCAGCATGGGTGATTTTTACCGGAACAAAAGTGTTGAGAGAAGCTTCTCCGTTCACATAGACTAGCCCATCGACTTCCGGTGCAAATCGCGCCGAACGACCGATAAATTCTCCGGAGTGAGGATTTTCTTGTTCGATGAGAACATCAACCGTTTTTCCGACCCACGCTTGATTTTTCCGTTGGGAAATCGGCTGCTGAACTTGCATTAAAATCTCGCGTCTTTCTTGTTTAATGGCTTCAGCTACTGGATTGGGTAGGGTGTAGGCGGGGGTTTCTTCTTCTGGCGAAAAGGTAAAGACTCCAACGTGATCGAATTGGTGACGCTCTATGAATTCTACCAGGTGAGTGAAGTGTTCTTCGGTTTCGCCGGGAAAGCCGACAATAAAGGTCGTTCTTAAGACGGCTTCGGGAATAGCTTGCTTGATGCGTTCAATAATACCATCATTGACTCGCCCTTGCCAAGGACGGTTCATCGCCTTGAGAATATCGGGGTGGGAGTGTTGTAAGGGTAAGTCGAGGTAAGGTAGGACGTTGGGAGTTTCCCGCATCGCTGCCATCACTTTCGCTGTGAGTCCTGTCGGGTAGGCGTAATGGATGCGAATCCACCGAATGTCTACTTTGCCCAACTCTCGCAACAATTGGTCTAGCTTCGGTTCACCATAGAGATCTAAACCGTAATTGGTGGTAATTTGGGAGATGAGAATTAATTCCTGTACCCCTTGCTCGGCAAGTTGATGCGCTTCTGTCACAATTGATTCAATTGAGCGCGATCGCTGATTCCCCCTCAAATGCGGGATAATACAAAAAGCACAACGATAGTCACACCCTTCGGCTACGCGCAGGTAGGCGATGCTTTCCGGGGTGGTACGGTAACGCGGAACAAGTTCGTCGGCAATATAAGTCGGTTCGGCAGAAACCTCCTGAACTCGTTCTCCTTGTTCGACTCGTTCGACCACTTCGACGATTTTTTGATAGTCTCCCGTCCCAACAATAGCTACTGCTTCCGGCAAAGCTTCCAACAGTTCTGCTTGAAAATGTTGTGCCATGCAGCCAGAAATAATAATCTTCTTATTAGCTTCGGCGAGTTCTACCAGCGTGCGGACAGATTCTTCGCGTGCTGCTTGAATAAAGCTGCAAGTGTTAACAATGACGTAATCTGCGAGTTCTTCGTTGCTGTCTACTTGATAACCTGCTTGTGCCAACAAGCCTATCATATGTTCGGAATCGATGCGGTTCTTCTCACACCCTAAGTGAGAGATGGCAATGCTTGATTTATTGCCCATGCGTTCTTGGATAACCCTCTTTTTGTATAACTAGGGCTACCACTACTAACGCACTCTCAGTCTTTCTTTGAGCTTGTTGCAAGTCACTTGCTAGATTGGAGTGGGATGCCCTTTTGGTCTTCGTTTACATATTGTAACAGAAAAGTCGGCCGTTAGGAAGATACTTGTCAGTTATCAGTTATCAGTTATCAGTGGGGAAACTAGGAGTGTTGGTTAAAATTGGGATAAAGCGATCTTACAGGAGTACCCTTAGATGACCGCTAGCACCGAATCAGACTTAAGAGAGTTAAAAGACCTGATTAATG
Organism: Microcystaceae cyanobacterium; assembly: GCA_041743025.1. Taxonomy (GTDB): domain Bacteria; phylum Cyanobacteriota; class Cyanobacteriia; order Cyanobacteriales; family Microcystaceae; genus JBGTNM01. The sequence goes on along the minus strand of JBGTNM010000381.1, from coordinate 4,444 downwards.
CTCGTTTTAACGAGTTAGACAAAAAATTTGAGGCTCGTTTTAACGAGTTAGATAAAAAAATAGAGGCAGTAGACCGAAAATTAGATGTTTATATGGCAAAGACTGACGAAAAACTGGAGGCTATCAAGCAAAGCATCAATAAATTGGATGAGCGTGTCGGAAGACTCGAAGATACGAAAGAAAAACAAATTTGGACTTTAATCATGCTCTTAGGGGGTTCTCTCCTTACCGTAGCGCTCAAATTTGTTCTGTCGGGGAATAATCCTTAAAATCTTCTCTATTTATAGTAAAATTATACTAACTAATTTAAGAATAGCTTTGCCGTGTAATGGTTAACTTTCTCAAAAAGAGACTTCAGGTTTTTGTATCTTCCACTTATATAGATTTGTTAGAAGAACGTCAAGCAGCAGTTGAAGCGATTCTGAATGCTGGACATATTCCTGCGGGAATGGAACTTTTTTCGGCAGGAGATGAAGTTCAAATGGAAGTAATTAAACAGTGGATTGACGAATCCGATGTTTATTTACTAATTTTAGGAGGTCGCTACGGCAGCATAGAACCAAAATCAGGAAAAAGTTACATTCATCTTGAATATGACTATGCTTTAAACAAAAATATTCCATTGTTTTCTTGTGTTCTTGAAGATCCAGATGAACGCGCAAAGCATTTAGGAGATATCAGTAAGTATATAGAAAGGGAAAATCCTCAAAAATATAAAGAATTTAGTAATATAGTCAAATCTAAAATGGTTAAATTTTGGTCTGATAAAAAAGATATTAAACTAGCGATAATGCAGACGCTACAAGATTTTACTCGACGTGATGATTTAATAGGATGGGTGAGAGGTAATGAACAAATTAATTTAGCTCCTGTTACGGAAGAAATAGCAAGATTAAGTCAAGAAAATGCTGAACTCAGAAAAGAGTTAGCAGAATCAAAAACAGGTCAATTCTCTGGATTATCTTTTGAAGAAATGAAGCAATTTTTGATACAAACTCCTGTACACAATTCTATTATTCCAAAAATTAAAAAATTGCTGGATTTTTTCTGGTATATTAGACGGGATCTTGTACAACTAAAAAGCCGTAGATTTATAGACATGAAACTATTTAATAACCCTTTAATAAATCAAAATAGACCAGAAGATTATCTCAAAGAACTCGTATTTCGTGGTTTAATTCAAATTTCAGTTGATCGAGATTCTTCTCCTGCTTCCACAAACATTTATGAACTTTCTTCTACTGGCAAAGAGTTTTTAAACAAGCTAGAGCTAGAAAGAATTAGAAATGATCTAGAAAGTTGTTTATAATTAAACGTAGGATGGGCAATGTCCGGCTCTTCCGACATCATGGGGTAAAGATGTTCGCTTGGGTTACATTTTGGGCGAACGCGGTTCGCCCCTACATTGGGGAAAAAGGGCGTTACGGTAGGGGTGTATGGCATACGCCCTCTTTTAAATAACCTTTGCTGATCATTATAAGTACGGGAAGGCCGAAAACATTTAAATTGGTAGCTGAGATTGGATGTAGCCAGTAGGATGCGTTCAAAACACATCCTACTAAGGATTACTAGAGATTAATGCCTTTAACTAGCCCACAGTCCCGTTAACATAATAGTCTCGCGTTCCCTTGGCATCAAGCGCTTCTCCTAAGCGGTTTAAGGCATGAATATAAGCGGCGGTTCGCATGGAAATCGCGAATTCTTGGGCAATTGACCATACTTGTTCAGCTTCAGTGACCATTTTCTCTTTCATGTGTTCGTTGACTTCGGTTAACCCCCAATAGAGTCCGCTACGGTTCTGTACCCACTCGAAATAACTCACCGTGACTCCCCCCGCATTAACCAGAATATCGGGAAAGACATAAATGCCTTTTTGGTTAAGAATTTCGTCTGCGGCAGAGGTAATAGGGCCATTAGCCACCTCAAAGATGTATTTTGCCTGAACATCGCCTGCATTAGCTTGAGTAATTTGATTTTCTAACGCAGAGGGAATCAAAACATCGACATCAAGGGTTAACAGTTCCTCGTTGCTAATCGTTTTGTGTTCAATTAGGTTGCAAACCGTATCTTCGCAGTAAACGCCACTAATGCGCTGATACTCCCTTTTATAACGGCGAATACTGGGAATATCGAGTCCTTGTTCGGCGTAAATCCCGCCTTGAGAGTCGCTGACAGCAACCACTCTGTACCCAGCCTTAGCTAGCAATTCAGCTACCACGCTGCCGGCATTACCAAACCCCTGAACGGCAATCGTCGTGTGTTCAGGACGTTGCTCAAATTTAGCAAGCATGGCTTTAATGACGTAAAATGCCCCAGTTCCCGTAGCGGTATCTCGTCCTTTGCTGCCACCCATTGTTTGCGGTTTACCAGTAACAACGGCAGGGGTAATCTTGCGTTGAATGATGCTGTATTGATCCATCATCCAGCCCATGATCATCTCGTTCGTGTAGACATCCGGTGCTAAGATATCTATGTCAGGCCCGATAAAGTCGGCGATCGCTTCGATATAACCCCTGCTCAATCGTTCTAATTCTTGTCGGGATAATTCTTTGGGATTGAGCGTAATTCCCCCTTTTGCCCCACCAAAGGGAAGATTTAACAGGGCGCATTTAAAGGTCATCCAAAAAGCCAGCGACTGTACCTCATCCATCGTCACATTCGGATGGTAGCGCACGCCTCCTTTGCCGGGGCCTCTGGTATCGTCGTAGCGTACTCGATACCCCTGAAAAATTCGTAAGGAACCGTCATCCATGCGGACGGGGATAGAAACGCTTAAACTGGTTTTAGGATGTTTGAGGCGTTCACTCGCATCTTCAGAGATCGAGACATATTTTAGCGCTTGTTCGAGCCTCGTACTCGCATCGGCTAACAGCGATTTACTCATAGAACAGTGTTCTCCTAGATTAAGATTGGCAGGAGTTCTGAGAGATGCACCTTGATCCTCAATCGGCAAAAGTATGGATTTTCTGTCAAAATCAGCATCCTTAGCCTCGATCCCAGTTCCCCATCATTTCTACTTTAGATCTAACACAAATTTGTATATCTTGCTACACTTTTTGTTAAAGGTTTATGGTAACAAATTGCGATCGCAATTTTTCTCTCCTGTCTTATCTTGGAAATAAGGTAACTTGGACTCTAAACTAGATCTATGAGTCCAAAAAAACAGGTATAGACCAGCGTTTAGCCATTATGAACATATTTATTGTCATCTTAGCCGTCCTTTCTGCTTCAGCCGCAGCCGGAATGAGAATTGCTTTGCCGTTGTTGATAATTGGTCTACTCAGCAGCGACTTATGGTCTCAAGTTCCCTTTCTCGCTTCTATCCCGCCTCAAGTTTTACTCGGAATTCTGACGAGTTGGTCGCTATTTGAACTATTTGGCTCAAAAAAGTTGATTGGACAGCGAGTTTTGCAGTTGTTTCAACTGATTTTTAGTCCATTGGTGGGGGGTATGTTAGCAGTAACCGTTGTCAAGGTTGCCAATGTAGATATTCAACCCCTGTGGTTAATTGGTGTGGTAGGGGGGTTGTTAGCGTTAGTTTTGAAACTGGTACAGATAGGTTGGTTTTTTCGCTTGCGAGGGCTTCCTATTTGGTTATTATGTTTAGAAGATTTAATTTGCGTTGTTTTGGTACTTTTTGCCTTCCAAGCCCCCAAAAATGGCGGTTTAATTGCTTTAATGCTGCTTTGGCTGGCCATTCGCAGTTCAACAGCTTGGCGGCGTTGGTATATGAATAGGGAATAGGGACTATGATTTTAATGATTGAATGAGGACTATGATTAAGGGATTACGGGAAAAATTCATCATAGTCTAATCATTTAATCAAAGTAGGGAATAGGGAATTGAGATGGCTTATTTATAATAACTTTGACAAATTTAAAGTAAACCCTGGAATAATATTTTCCCCTGTTAACGTTGCTGTCATAGGATATTGGGTAATTGAGCCATCTTGACGATAGACAAATGCTTGTTGATTTTGAGGATCAATTAACCAGCCTAATTTAACCCCATTCTCTCTATATTCTTCCATCTTTTGCTTTAGTTTCGTTAAACTATCAGACTTGGAGCGAATTTCAACAACAAAATCGGGGGCAAGATTAAAAAACTCGTCCTCTACTTCTTTCCACCCTGGCGGTAAGCGATGTTTTGCGACGAATGCCGCATCAGGGGCACGAATTGCCCCATTCGCTAGTTTAAACCCAGTGCTGGAACTAAAAACTTCCCCTAAATCATTTTTTTCTACCCAATTTAAAAGATAAGCCCCTGCTTTAATTTCTCGATTTCCTGAAATTCTGCCCAAAGGTGTCATAGTGACTAATGTTCCATCTGCGTTGCGTTCAAAGCGTAATTCGGGGTTCTGTACGCTCATTTGCAGTAATTCTGCGTCAGTAATGATTTGAAGTGACGGTATCATTGCTTGAGGATAAACTATGCAGATAATTCC
>JBGTNM010000380.1:0-30378 GCA_041743025.1 Microcystaceae cyanobacterium | reverse complement strand
GAATTCAGAGTAAAAATCAAATAAATTATTTTTTCATCTTTTTATTTACCCTAAAATTTCAGGAAAGACAGAAAATTTTGGTGAGCCTTAAATTAGCTCAAAGCAATTTTTTAAAAATCTTTTATTGTATCATAAAAAACTTTTGCAAGAGGTCTAATGTCTTAAACTGGCTACAGAGGCAAATAATAGACTTGACGCAAGTTTAGCCAAGTCAGAGGGCTAAAATCGAAAAAACTGTCACAAAACTTTACAAATTGCTGCACCCCTGCAATTCCTTTAATCCCTTACCCATTCTAATTGTTAGGGGATTCTTAATTTTTTTCTAATTTAGAGAAGGGACTAGACAAAAATCCCCTTAGTGTATCTATTATCGTTATTAGCAGCTTTGTCGGCGCTTGCCGCCCAAAAGCCTACCTTGTACCCTTGCGTATAATGGAGCAACCACTGTTTTAATCAGTGTTGTAACTCCCAGTCAAGACTTGCGGCTCAACCTCTCTACTAACCGTGCAACTCCCATGTCCACCCTCGTCATCGTCGAATCCCCGACTAAAGCCCGTACCATCAGTAACTACCTGCCTGAAGGCTACCGCGTCGAGGCATCGATGGGACACGTGCGCGATTTGCCTTCCTCGGCGGATGAAATTCCCCCTGCCTACAAAGAACACGATTGGGCCAATTTAGGGGTTAACGTGGTGCAAGCGTTTGAACCCCTCTACGTCATTCCCAAAAACAAAAAGAAAGTCGTGCAAAGACTCAAAGCCGCTCTACAAGGGGCTGATGAATTGATTCTGGCCACCGACGAAGACCGAGAGGGAGAAAGCATCAGTTGGCATTTGACGCAAGTCCTCAAGCCTAAAGTGCCCGTTAAACGAATGGTCTTCCATGAAATTACCCGCGAGGCAATTGTCAAATCACTGAAAAATTGCCGCGATATTGATGAAGATTTGGTTCATGCCCAGGAAACTCGGCGGATTTTAGACCGTTTGGTGGGTTATACCCTTTCTCCCTTGCTCTGGAAAAAAATTGCTTGGGGACTGTCGGCAGGACGAGTGCAATCTGTCGCCGTCCGCTTGCTAGTACAGCGAGAACGAGAACGCCGCGCCTTCAAAACGGCTGGTTACTGGGATCTCAAAGCCTTATTAGAACAGAAGAAAGCCCCGTTTGAAGCTAAATTAATGGCAATAGGCGGCAAAAAAGTCGCCAACGGCAGCGATTTTGATTCCACGACGGGCAAACTAGCTAAGGGGCGTAATGTTGTCCTACTCAACGAAGCCGACGCGACTGCCCTCAAAGCCCGCCTCGATGGGAAACCCTGGCAAGTCACCCATACCGAAGAAAAACCGACTACCCGCAAGCCTGCCCCACCCTTTACCACTTCTACCTTACAACAGGAGTCGAACCGGAAATTAGGCATTTCAGCGCGGGATACCATGCGAATTGCTCAAAAGCTCTACGAAGAAGGTTATATCACCTATATGCGGACGGATTCAGTGCATTTATCCGCTCAGGCGATCACGGCGGCGAGATCCTGCGTTGAACAAATGTACGGCAAAGAATACCTCAGCCCCCAACCGCGCCAATACACGACCAAAAGCAAAGGGGCACAAGAAGCCCACGAAGCCATCCGTCCTGCTGGCAGCCGCTTCCGCACCCCCCAAGAAACCGGACTCTCTGGACAAGAATTTGCCCTTTACGACCTCATCTGGAAGCGCACAGTTGCCTCACAGATGGCAGAAGCTCGCCTGACCCAAATTAGTGCCATTATTAAGGTAGAAGATGCCGAATTTCGTGCTGCTGGCAAACGCATCGACTTTCCCGGATTTTTCCGTGCCTATGTCGAAGGCAGTGACGACCCCGAAGCCGCCCTCGAAACCCAAGAAGTCATCCTCCCTCCCCTTAAAGTAGGCGATACCCCCACCTGTAAACAGCTAGAGGTCGTCGGACACGAAACCCAACCCCCCGCCCGTTATACAGAAGCTTCCCTCGTCAAAACCCTGGAAAATGACGGTGTTGGCCGTCCTAGCACCTACGCTAGCATCATCGGCACCATTGGCGATCGCGGCTACGTTCAGATGCGAAATAAAGCCCTCGTGCCGACGTTTACTGCTTTTGCCGTTGTCAGCCTTTTAGAAAATCATTTTCCTGACTTAGTGGATACGGGATTCACGTCTAAAATGGAACAGACTCTCGATGAGATTGCCACTGGAGAAGCCCAATGGCTGCCTTACCTGCAAAAATTTTATTTAGGTGAGGAGGGATTAGAAACCCAAGTTAAAATCCGCGAAAGTCAAATCGATCCTAGCGTTGCCAAAGCCGTCAATCTAGAAAATCTCAACGCCAAGGTCAAAATTGGCAAGTTCGGCCCTTATTTAGAAGTGGCTAACGGGGAGGACGTGATTACTGCTTCCATTCCCCTAGACTTGACCCCTGCCGACCTCGACCCCGCACAAGTAGAAGCCCTTCTGCGCCAAAAAACCGAAGGCCCCGATAAAGTGGGATTGCATCCCGAAACGGGAGAAGCGATCTTTATCTTAACGGGCAGCTACGGCCCCTACGTGCAATTGGGAGAAGCCACCGAAACCAACAAAAAACCCAAACGCGCCTCCCTCCCCAAAGGCGTAAAACCTGAAGATCTAACCCTAGAGATGGCAATGGGTTTACTGGCGCTACCTCGTACCTTGGGAACTCACCCCGCTACTGAAGGAAAAATTCAAGCGAGTTTAGGGCGCTTTGGCCCCTACGTGGTTCATGACCAAGGTAAAGAAGGCAAAGAATACCGTTCGCTCAAAGCCGAAGATGACGTACTAACGGTATCTTTAGAACGGGCCTTAGAACTACTGTCAGAACCCAAACGAGGCCGAGGCGGCACTCGTGGTGCGAAAAAAGCACCCTTAAAAACATTAGGGGAACATCCCAGCGATAAAGAACCCGTCAATATTTACGACGGCCCCTACGGCCCCTACGTTAAACATGGTAAAGTTAATGCTTCGATACCTGAAGGCGAAAGCGCCGAGAGTTTAACCCTAGAGAAAGCGTTAGAATTGCTAGCTGCTAAGGCTGGAACCCAGAAAACCACCCGCAAATCCTCCACTGCTAGTCAAAGTAAGACCACCAAGGCGACAACTAGCAAGCGAAAGAAAGCCTAGAAATTATTAGACTTACAGTTAAAACCATGACAATAACACTAGGTAAAGAAAGGGTAACGCTAGAAGACTTTATCGCCAATCCTCCAGAAGGGAAAGAGTGGATTGATGGTAATTTAGTAGAGAAAACGGGAATGACCATCAGACATAGTAAAATCCAAGCGAATTTGGCTTACTACTGGAAAAGTTACCTTTTAGAAACAGGACAGGGGGGAGAAGTCTATGTAGAACTGCCTTGCATTACCCTTCGCCAAGGTCGCCGTCCGGATGTCTGTTATTTAACGCCAGAATTAGTTGAACAGTTTGGCAATAATGCCACTTTACCCCAAAGTCCTCCTCTGATTGCAGAAATTGCTTCGCCGAAGGATTCTGCTGAAGATTTATTTGCCAAAGCCACCGAATATTTAGAGTCAGGTTGTGTAGAGGTTTGGCTGATTTTTCCTGAAAGTAACCGACTCTTAATCATTAATCACACTCAAACCTTAGCTTTTCATCGTCCCGATAAAGTTAGCACACAAAAGGTGTTATCAGGTTTTTGCCTGTTATTGAGTGAGCTATTCAACTAGATAAAGCCTTGGCGGATGTAGACAAAAAAGTTCATTTGTATGCTAATGCTCTACAAAAGGGGGGTATCTAAACTGGACTTGGTATCACATCAGAACGACCCAAACAGAGTTCCCAGCACAATCAATAGCACCAGCGCTACCAGAGGAAACGCAATCACCACGATAAAAATGTCTTTGTAGGCTTGACGATGCCCTAGTCCACAGATTGCGAGTAGGGTAATGACTGCGCCGTTGTGAGGGAGGGAGTCTAGGATTCCCGAAGCGACAACCGCTACCCGGTGCATCAAATCTAAGGAGATGTTGGCTTCCTGGGCGATGTTCACAAAGTTTCCCGCCAAGGTATCTAGCGCGATGCTCAGTCCACCGGAGGCTGAGCCAGTCAGTCCTGAGAGAACGCAGATCGAAATCGCCAGAGAAATCAAAGGATTGTTACCACCCAACCCCAGTAACCAGTCACTAACCAGGGCAAAAGCGGGCAGTGCTGCAACAACACCGCCAAATCCTACGAGGCTTGCGGTATTAAAGATGGGCAACACCGAGGCATTGGCCCCATCGTCGAGGGACTGCTTGAGATTGGTAAAACGTTTCCAATTAGCGGCAATAGCAAACAGGATAGATGCAGTCAGAGCGATAATGACCGCCCAAGTTCCGCGAACAGCCTCGATAGTGGTAGAACCAAAGAGAGGTTTTGCCAGAAAGCTTGTATCCATAGCCGGAATAATCGCGTATACCATTAGAAGATTCACAACGATGACCAGAACAATCGGTGCTACGGCCAAGGCAAAAGGAGGCAAATCCTTGGGCTGCGGTTCTGGGTCTGCCAACACCATAATGTCAAAGCCCTGACCTTCGCTCTGTTCTCGCAGATCCTTGTTAGGTACCGGCAGCTTATCAGCCTGTGTCCCGTAGCCTTCCCCAGCCTTCTTAGCCAGCTTAGCGCAACGGTTAAGCCAAAACATTCCTAATGCAAACATCGTAAACCCAGTGATGATACCTAATCCTGGGGACGAAAACGGTGTCGTGCCAAAGAAAGGCATGGGGATGGCATTCTGGATTGATGGGGTTCCGGGTAAGGCTGACATCGTGAAGGTAAATGAGCCGAGTGCTATTGTTGCCGGAATTAAACGCTTAGGAATATTGGCTTGCCGAAACAATGACACGGCTACCGGAAACATGGCAAACGCCACCACAAATAAGGACACGCCACCATAAGTTAAAACGGCACAGCAGAGAACCACCGCCAGAATTGATTGTTTAGAACCCAGCTTGGCGACAATACCGCGAGCGATAGATTGCGAGGAACCACTATCATCCATCACCTTGCCCAAAATAGCACCGAGGAAAAACAAGGGAAAAAACAGGATGATGAAATTCCCTAGATTCGGCATAAAAATTTGGGTGAAGGAGGCTAGGAAGGGTAAACCCCCAGAGAGCAAGATCGCAACTAAGGCCATCGTCGGGCCCAGAATCAGTACGCTAACGCTACGATACGCCAGAAAAATCAGCAGGCCGAGCGCGACAAGGATGCCAAGGACACCGTTCATTATCTAAACTCCATCTCAGGTTAGTGGTGAAAGCAAAACCGCGTGTCAGCAAGCTGCGAGCGCATCCTACCATTTGAGATCAATATTGTCAACTGACTTGTTAACTAGCATTTATTTGGCTGGTCATTAAGAATACAATTATTAGCGATCGCGCTTTTGTGAAATGTTTGCGAAATGGCGATCAAATTAATCAATTTTACTCTCTCTTGACAAAAACCTGCACTAAGATAAAAATGAGCCTTGAACTTTCGTTGAGCAAAACAATGAAGAAAAAAGATAGGGTTTTTCATGAAACCTACAAAATAGACGAATCTACCAATCTCTATATGATTGAGATTGCGCTGGATCGCTACACTGATATTTTCAATAAATGGGATCCTTCGCCTTTTAAGCGTCGAGAAGTCAATCCAGATCTGGAACATTACCTAGAAAGAAGCTCTGATGAAATTCCTCTTCGGTATCCGATTGAATTGTACATCGCAGTTCCCAAGGGAATAAAAGATGAACAAATGGAAGAGGAATCACGCAATGGTATAAAGAACCATTTCAATTTCAGGATTTACCTTCTTAAAGAAAGGCTTAATAAAAATAACAGCCGTGTTCTTATTTGTGTCCTAGCTGGTTTTTTTCTTCAGGGGGTAGTGGCAATTTGGCAGATCGATCCAAACAGAATTTTGCCATCTATTTTTGAGCAAGGACTTCTGATTGGTGGATGGGTTTTTCTCTGGGAAGCGGTTTCCCTGTTCTTTTTTACAAACCGCGAACTCTATCACCGCTACCGAACATACAAAAGACTGCGAAATGCACCTGTGAGTTTCCAAGAAGTAGAAAAATCTTAGCATGACAAGACATGAATATCGCTCGGATATTAATTCTAATTAACCCTCACTTGCTTGAGCTTCTACCATCATTCTGACAATATCTGGCATTTGATACTGAGCTTGCCAACCGAGTTGTTGTCGAGCTTTTGCAGGATTACCGCGACTAATAGACAAGTCAGTGGGACGGAATAATTGGCGATCGCTCGTGACGCAATCTTGCCAATTTAATCCTACACTCTCAAATGCTTGAGCAACAAATGCTTCTAAAGAATAACTCTCGCCTGTAGCAATCACATAGTCATCTGGCTGTTCTTGTTGCAACATTAAATACATGGCTTGTACGTATTCTGGGGCCCAACCCCAATCGCGTTGAATCGCCATATTGCCCAACTGCAACTGTTCGGAACTGCCTCGCGCCATGCGGCAGGCGGCAGCAATAATTTTCTGCGTTACAAAGCGTTGGGGACGCAAGGGAGATTCGTGATTAAATAGTAAGCCAGAACAAGCAAACAGTCCGTAAGCTTCCCGATAGTTAGCTACTTCCCAAAAAGCCGTTGCTTTGGCTACCGCATAGGGACTGCGAGGACGAAAGGGAGTCATTTCATCGGCAGCGCGATCGCCGATATCGCCAAAACACTCACTCGATCCCGCGTTGTAGAATTTAATGGGCGCACCCGTAAAGCGAATCGCTTCTAAAAGATTGAGCGTTCCGGTAGCAATGCTTTCTAAGGTTTCGACGGGTTGGTTGAAAGAAAGACCCACCGAACTTTGACCCGCTAAATTGTAAATTTCGTCTGGTTCAATTTTCATGATGACCTGCAAGACACTGCGAAAGTCATTGGGGGCCATCGATTCGAGTTTAATTTGGTCGAGAATGCCTAGACTTACTAAATTAGCAAAATTGGACACTTGAGCATCTCGTGACGTACCACAGACGATGTAATCTTTTCCGAGCAGTAATTGGGCAAGATAAGCCCCATCTTGACCCGATACGCCACAAATTAAGGCTTTTTTTTGATTCATTTTTAATTGGGTGATTGGTAATGGGTCATTGAGTTAATACTGAATAGTGTTTGATAACTATTAACTATTAACTGTTCCCTTTTTTAACTATCATTGTTTTAACAACTTCACTAAGATAACCAATTTGACCGTAAGCATAAGCGAGATTGTCAAAGCGCAGTGCTGGGTCGGTTATATTTTTTATAGATTTATAGAGGCCGCGTAATAACCTTTCGCCTCCTCGTCCTAACTGAGCTATTCCTGAACGTCCGGCGATTTCTTCGCGATAGCATTCACTGACCCCTTGCCACCAGCTACGCTGTAAAAACCAAGTCCGATTAAGCCGTTCTGGGGCAACATTGTGAGCGACTAGCGCGTCGGGAAGATAGGCTACCTGCCAGCCTTGCTGTAAAGCTAGTTCGGTCATGTAGAGTTCTTCATTGGAGAGGAGTTTTTTGCCTACTCGTCCCAAATTGGCATCAAATCCCCCGATTTTTTCTAAAAAGGTACGACGAATAGCATAATTTAAGCCTCTAGGCGTTAATCCAGGTTGGTCTATATAAACCATGCTTTCCCCTAAATCATAAGCTCCCAATCCCCCTGCGAGCGCGTCAGAAATCCACTGAGGGGGTTCTATATCATTGGGCCACAGCAGCGTCACTTTGCCGCCAGCGATCGCTAATTTATCGTTTTTCTGATAAGCTTCGACTAAAATCTGCAACCAGCCAACCGAGGCGATCGCGTTATCATCAAGATAGGCTAGTATAGGTGCAGTCGTATGCTTAGCACCTGTATTGCGAGCCACCGACAAGCCAAGAACAGGTTCGTACACATAGTTCAGGCGAGGATGCGATAGGCGAGACTCTACTATCTCACGAGTGCGATCAGTTGAAGCATTGTCCACGACTAAAATTTCATAACTGTCGCAATCTTGAGCGAGCAAGCTGTCAATAGCATCCCCCAGATAGCGATCACGGTTGTAAGTACAGATAATAGCAGCAATAGAAGGAATGGACATAGTATCAGTTATCAGTAGGATATTAAAAATTCTAAGGAAATTCCCTGAGAAGTTTGACGAGTTCTCAGGGAATCCTCTGATTAGGTAAACGAAATACAAGTATTCTTGACACGGGGAAACCTCAAATGCACAAAGCTACCGTTTTGATTTTAGCGTTGTCAGTCAATACTGTCCCGATAGGAGCCGTCAAAGACGCGATCGCCTGCGGTAATGGCGGAAATTTTATGATTACGCCAGATGGTCGCTGTCTGGATTTCGGTTCGTCTGGCAATACGCCGAGAAACCAACCCACTGCTCAACCGTCTGAAGCAAGACCCATTCCAAAAGGGCGATCGCCTTATGAGGTAGAATCCTGGTTGACTGACAAAGCCGCTTTTGACGCTTGCAATGGGCCAGGCAAAAATGTATACGAGCTTTCTGAATCAGGTATTGCCTATGCAATGCGTTTATCTAACCACTTACCGTCAAGCGAGCAAGAAATTGCTAGTGATTGGCAATATTCTGCATCAACACCAGTCGTGCGGCGCATGAGGTCTATCTGTCCCAATAAATTCCAAGCAGATCCTATCTATCGAGATCCATTCCCCGACGCACCTGATATTAACTGAAAAAATTGGGAGAATTGGGCTAAGATAAGCATGACTACTCGTCGAATAGCCCTTGTGTACTAAGTCCTGGCTTAGAGTTGAGTATTATGACGACATCGACGGCGACTGAGGCGATCGCGGCTTTAATTGAGTTAGCCCAACAGGGAGAAATCGATCCTTGGGACGTGCAAGTAATTGATGTCATTGATCGCTTTCTCGTAGAGTTAGGCATTCCTCATAATTCACCCCACAATTTAGATTTTGCTTACCAGCAGGCAAATTTACCAAAATCAGGGCAGGTTTTCTTGTGGGCCTCGATGTTAGTTCGGTTTAAAGCGGATACTCTCGATCCGCTCGAAAATCCAGAGCCAGAGGAACTTCCTTTGCCCTTAGAGGAGATACCCACAAACGAACGTTCCCGTCTCACCCTAGAACAGCATCTGCGCCGCCGTACTGCCGCCCCACCGACACGCAAACGCCGCGTCACCCTACAAGAGTTAATTGGTCACATCGAACAAATTGCAGGCGAGATTGACAAAGCCACCCCTACCCATGCCAAACGGCGAAACCCGCGCCCCCAATCGCGTCGAGAAGCAATCGAGATCGTCACTCAACTCGCTCACCAAGAAAATTTGACCGAACTTGCTGCCCAGTTAGAAGACTTTTTAACCCATCAGCTTACACAATTTACTCAGTCTACTGATTGGATCGATTTAGAACAATTGCTCACCTGGTGGCAGCAAATTCATCCCAATAATACCACAGACATTCACCAAGGGCGCGATCGCGTAGGCATTTTTTGGGCATTGTTATTACTCTCTTCGCAGTCCAAAGTTGAACTTTCGCAAAAAGAGTTCTACCAGGATTTACAGATTCAGGTACTGACTTAAATTCGGGTACAAAACCCCCCGTAGGGGCATAACATTGTTATGCCCCTACACCTCTTTATTGTTGTCAGCACCCTTTAAACAGATATTTTTTGTCCTGTACAAAGGTTTATCCCTTGCGCTTACGAGTTGATGCACACATTAAACCCACCGCTAATAATCCCAAAATTGTACCGGGTTCAGGGGTAGTTACATTAGAGGCAGAAGAGAAGGTAAGTGTTGAACTATTTGAATCTTTAACGCCAGTTACCCCGAAGTTTACAGCATTAAGCACATCAAGAAAAGTCGAGCCAGCATCAATTGTCGTGTTAAATGCTAAAGCAGTAGTCAAATTTATCAAACCGAAAAAGTTAGTGGCTGCTATGTTGATCTCCCCACCAACGACAGAAAATACATTCTCGGCAGAACCATCTGCTAAAGCGTTTACTGGTAGAGTAAATCCTAATCCAGCAGGGGCAGAAGTTACAGTTACAGCACTGGCAGCAAAAGTACCATCACCATCAGGTAATTCAATCGTACCTTCAACAGTACCATTAGTTGCTCCATCTTCATTACTGAAAGAGAAATTAAAAGTAGCCGCGTTAGCTACATGAGCAGAGCCGAAAATACTTGCTACAGCTAAAAAACTAGCTCCTAAGCTAAAAGTCTTATTTTTGTAGGAGAGGGAGGTTAGTGTGGATTTGTTCATTATTGGTGGTTCCTTCAAAGTAATGTTATGAAAAATACAGGGATAAATCCAAAGATTTTTCTTATTTGTCTTTATTCAAAGATAAACAGACTTATTCTACCCCCCCTCATATTTTGTCAAGATTACGGGGAATTTTAGCCTTGTAGAAGCTACAAAACAGCTAAAAGGCTCATCAAGATTGTTGGTTACGGTGAAACCCTCGAAGGATAATCCATCAAAATTAGCATTTGTCCCTTTAGACGGTTTTGCCCCTCCATCAACGGAATGCGATTGAAAGTTTATCATTATCAACATAAGCTTCAATAAAGTGGAGAATAGCACAATGTCTCAATCACCGATTACAGTTACTTACTCCTTAGAGGAAGTCCTAGCACAAATCAATCAGAAGCTAGACAGACTTGATGAGAAATTTGAAACTAGGCTAGACAGACTTGACGAGAAATTTGAAACCAGGCTAGATAAATTTGAAGCTAAGCTAGACAACCTACAGAAAGACGTTACGAGCATTAAGGTTGAGGTAACTGAAGTCAAAGGAGAAATCAAAGCCTTAAAAGTCGAGGTTAATGGCGTAAGTAAACGCCTAGACAACCAAGAATTTATCAATCGTTCTGTGATTGTGGGTTTTGTTTTAGCACTTGTAGCTGGGGTGATTAAACTATTTTTCCCAAACGTTTTAGCTAACTGAGGACTTACTACTCGTAGGGTGGGTATTGCCTACCTTACCCCTAAATGACAGATTATTAGCGAGCAAGATGCTCGCCCTACCATTATTGATATTAAGAAAGCGCGATCGCTTTTGAGCGAATTAAGAAATCATCATCGTTGAGGGCAATTTCTCGCCCACTGGTATCTCCTAAATTTTCTAATCCCAACAAACAAGCATACTTAAGATCAAAAACCTTCGTCTGTAGCCCTTCTTTCAGCAGAGAAATAACTTGTTTATCGCCTAAATTAGCCAGCGAGATCGCGGCGGCAGCACGAGACTTTTGAAACTGTGGGGCGCGGTTATTAAAGGCTGTTATCAATAACTCTTTTGCGGGTTCATATTTAAGCCATCCCCAAAGCTTCATCATGTGATAATGCGCTCCGTAGTCATTGTAGGCTTCTGCCTCGTAATTGGCGAGCATGGCTTCTGCTGCTTGTTCGGGATAACTTTCTAAAAGCGTTTGACTGGCGAGATAACAGCGCCCGAAATCGGTGTGATACAGTTCGCGAATCAAAAATTCTAACGACGGTGGTTGATCGTATTCGTGAACGAATACGAGTTCGTCGGGGCGATCGCAAATAACGCGATCTAAATGCGGTTCAATCTGCTCAAAGCTAATTTTGCCTGAAGTCATGCCTGTTTCGGCTAACAGGCGAATTCCTCGCAAGCGAAAGACTATTGACACCGGACAGCGCGAAATTTGGGGAATTGCCTCATAATATTGCGCGTCAATCAAGTCTTGAATGCAGGCGCGTCTAGCATTAACACTAGAATGGGTGAGAAATTCGACCACTTTCTGCATCGGTTGCTCATCTCCCGTCAGGCGAGCAACAGCCGTCATCGCGGCACTAGCGATCGGTTCGTCATCAGATTCGATAAACGGTTTAATTCTGTCTAAAGCATTCTGATAGTTAAATTTAGCGAGAGTTTGAATGATGACTCGGTAACTTTGCTGCGGTCTGTCGAGAATTTGGGCAATTTCTTCTAAAATCGCTACCTCATCTGTGCCAATCTCGCCAATCGCCCAGACAGCATTTTCGACGGTATAGCAATCTTCATCCTTCAAACACCTACGAATAACAGGCAAGGCAGTTGAAGCGTTGAGCCGTCCCAAGGTTTCGATCGCCTTGCGTCGGGCGATGCGGTTGTACAGGTGAGAATCGTCGTTTTCGACGGCTTCAATGAGGGCGTTGATACTGCGTTCGCTGTTGAAATTGACTAAATGAGAAGCGGCAATATAGCGATCGGTTTCGTCTTCGATTTGGTCGAAAGGCGTTTGCAAAATGGCGATCGCTTGGTCTTCGCTCAGGTTAAACAGGTTAAAAAATCGCTTGTCCATCAAAATTTAAGTGTAGGGAACGGTGAGGATTTCCCATTATTTTAAAGTCTAGCGGTGCGGTTAGGCGACAATAGACAATCTTGAACGCCGCAGATAGCCTCCGTTACGTCCACATCAACGCGGTGTTAGGCTCTATTCAGCGATCATAGGGTTGTTCTAGACTTAGCCCTGGAATGACTCGATAGTGCTTTACGTTAAAGGTGCAAAGTGTAGCACTACGCCCAACAGCGCAAGCTGCAATTAAGGCATCAATCAGCCCAATCTTATGCGACAAATGATAAGCTGTGAAGTCAGATAGAGCGCGGACACAGTCATCTTCAATCGGCCAAACAATTGGCAATGGTGCTACGAGTTGTAAAACCTTACGAACTTGCTGCTTGTTCTGTGCATCCTGAATTAACTCCATAACAACAAAACCAGGAAGACTTGGCAGTTCAGGCAGAGAGGTAAACCAGGCTAGCGCAGGTGCATAACCTCGCTGAATATCGATCAGAATATCGGTATCAAGTAAATACATCCAACAATCTAAGCTCGTTCACGGGTTTCAGCCTCATGACGTAATTGACGAGCATATTCCTGGCTATCCGCGATATCTGGACGGGAATCAATAATCCCGACACTTTCCCAATAAACTACAAGTTCCGCTCCTGTTTTAGGAGGATTTTGTAAGAAGGGACGGAAGGAAAGAACGCGCATAATATACTCTGTCAGAGGTAACTTAAGCAGAGATGCCTCAGTAGATAGCTCACTCTCCAAATCTGGCGGTAGATCTATAGTAACGTTCATATTATCTTTTCTTGATTAAGTATTAAATAACTGGACTATATTATAATTCCCAAAACGAGGGCTAACGGCAAAACGCAGTAGAGATATATAACCTTGAACTGAATACTAACACTTTTTGATCGTCCGATGTCAAGAAGTGTTAAATTGCCGATGTTAATTGAATGCGATGCTTATCAAAAAGTTGATTAAAAAAGTTATGAACTTCTTCTTTTCCACTTTTTTTTTCTAATTCATAGCCGCTAAAACGATAAACTTCATATCCTAGCAAACGTAGTTTTCTGTCCTCAGCGGATTCTTTGAGCCTGTAGAATAAACGGTGTTCAGTTTGTTTGTCTGGGAAGGGTAAATTGTTTTTGTTTGACCACCACTCTACTAAATTTTTCCACAATAACCCTGTTTGAGAGATAGGTAAATCATAAACTAAACAATGTTCTGCGTTTTCTACGATTTCAATAGTATTGGTCAGTGCATCAGTTAATACTAATTCCGGTTTAGGCCCGTCAGCAGCAAATATTAAGTTTTTAATGTGACCAGCAACACCTCCTCCAGTGGCTTTAAATAGCTTAATCATATTCACTAGATCTTCGGTATCTGGATACCGCTCCAGTAATTTTTCTCCCAAATCAACTAGTTCACCCAGACTTTTTGCAATGATTCGGGAACGAACGTATCCACGTTTGCTAGTAAAGGCTTCTTCAGAATCTCCAGGTGCTAAACCAAAAGCATTACATATAGTGGGGACATCATAGGCTTTTTCATTATCTGCGATCGCATCAGCAATTGCTTCACGAAGTTCAACAAGAGTAACGAGAGGTGGCATGATGAACGAGTTAGAAATGATGATCGCTATACTCAGAATAGCATAATACAAATTGACTAAAAGATAGCAGAGGCACACTTAACGATTCACTATTAGCGGCCAAACCGTTTCCCAAAACCGCTAACATTGACTAAAGTTAGATTTCAAAAAATCTTTTAAAATCTCTGACCCTTAGAGAACCAACAACAACCATGCTCGATACCCAGTCAGTTTTAGCGGTCTTGCGTCCTGTCCAAGACCCCGAATTACAAAAAAGTTTGGTCGATTTAAACATGATCCGCAATGTGCAGATTGACGGCGCTAAAGTAAGTTTTACCCTGGTTTTGACCACGCCTGCCTGTCCGTTGCGAGAATTTATTGTCGAAGATTGCCAAAAAGCCGTCAAACAATTGCCAGGAATCGAAGAGGTTGCCGTCGAAGTCACAGCCGAAACGCCACAACAAAAAAGCCTACCTGACAAGCAAGGCATTGCAGGTATCAAAAATATTATCGCCATCTCTAGTGGAAAAGGGGGCGTAGGCAAGAGTACCATTGCCGTGAATGTCGCTGTTGCGCTAGCCCAAATGGGTGCTAAAGTAGGCTTGCTCGATGCAGATATTTACGGGCCGAACGCGCCTACCATGTTGGGACTAGCAGACGCGCAAGTAACCGTACAGCAAGGCGCACAAGGAGACATTCTCGAACCAGCTTTCAATCACGGCATCAAAATGGTTTCAATGGGCTTTTTGATCGATCCCGACCAACCTGTTATTTGGCGCGGCCCCATGCTCAACGGCATCATCCGCCAGTTTCTCTATCAAGTTAACTGGGGTGACTTGGATTACCTGATTGTCGATATGCCACCAGGCACAGGAGACGCTCAATTAACGCTGGCGCAGGCGGTTCCCCTCGCTGGAGTCGTTGTCGTCACAACCCCGCAAACGGTATCGTTAATTGATGCTCGGCGTGGCTTAAAAATGTTTCAGCAGTTAGGGGTGAACGTGTTGGGCATTGTGGAAAATATGAGTTATTTTATCCCCCCCGATTTAAGCGATCGCACTTACGATCTGTTTGGCTCTGGCGGCGGGGAAAAAGCGTCTAAAGAACTGCAAGTACCGCTACTCGGTTGCGTCCCCTTAGAAATTGTCCTGCGCGAAGGGGGTGATGCTGGCTTGCCAGTGGTGGCAGCGCATCCAGAATCAGCCTCGGCTCAAGCGTTGGTAGCGATCGCTCAACAGATTGCGGCTAAAGTCTCGGTCGCTGCCCTAACGTGAACAACTGGCGTTACACAGCTAAAATAGGGCATTAAAAGAGTGAGCAAGATGCTCAGGAAAAAACTAGCGAGCAGGATGCTCGCACTTCTAAAAAATTAATACACCATTTTAGACGTGTCACGCCACCACTGGATTGTTTCAGCTAATTGAGTGCCTTAGATTAATGAGAGTGCGAGCATCTTGCTCGCTATTTCCCCCCAGTGAGCAACGTGAGTTCGATGAAAGGTTGTTTACCCTCTCCCTCAACCCCTCTCCCAAGGAAGCTACCGTGTATACACATCTTGACTGAATCATTACCAAGCGATTTGATCCCCCTAAATCCCCGATCCCCCTGCCTTCGGCATCCCCCTTAAAAAGGGGGACTAGGGGGACTTTGACTCCGTTCCCCCATTAAAAAGGGGGCTAGGGGGGATCTTAAGACTCACGTTGATAATTCTTTCATTGCTTTTTACAAAAATTAACATTCCCTCAATTTCTTCAAAAAAATCGACCCGCCTAACGGCGGGAAAAAAATAAAAAGGGTAAAAGGGTAAAAGAATAAAGGGAAATTAAGTCCTCGCAACACAAACAACTCGAAAACCGATGTCTCCGTGCCTGATGTCCGGCTCGTACCTATAACGATCGGCACAGCGACAGTCCCAAGGATCGTAGAGCCAAGAACCCCCGCGCAGCAGCCGAGAATGAGAACGATTATCATTGCTATTTTTTAACCAAGCACTGCCATCCGTCGTAGCACCTTGATAGTTATCATGCCAAGTATCCGCGCACCATTCCCACACATTCCCGTGCATATCATATAAACCAAAAGTATTTGGCGGAAATTGTCCTACTGGCGTTGTTTCTTGTCGATATTCTCCATTTGGTTATTCGGCGTAGGGGTAGTTTCCGTTATAATTAGCTAACTTGCTGGTAATTGTCTCCCCAAAATAAAACGGTGGGTATGCCCTCTCCTCCTGCCCCTCGATCCCCCCACCTCCGGTTCCCCCCTTTCCGGTTCCCCCCTTTTTAAGGGGGGTTAGGGGGGATCTCATTGCTCTACAGCCATATTCCCATTCAGCCTCGCTAGGTAGTCTGTAGTCTTTTCCGGTTAGCTTAGACAACCTGGCACAGAATTCTACCGCCTCGTACCAGTTCACTTGCTCTACTGGTCGGTTATCCCCTTTAAAGTGTGATGGATCTGGTTCGAGGTCTAGTTCTACTTTAAGATCGTCCCGAATGGCGATCGCTCTCCATTGTGCTTGGGTAATCGGATATTTGCTCATGTAAAAGGAGGAGATAGTGACTTGATGTCGGGGACTTTCCCTTATGAAGTAGTCCGCATCATATTTTTTACAGAGTTGTTCAATTTCCTCGTCCTCTGTTCCCATCCAGAATGTACCCCCTGGAATGGCTACCACATCAAGGGTTATGCCCTCACCTCCTGCCCCTCTTCTAGTAGACGAGGGAAGAATTGTTTCGCTGAAATACTGCCGAGTAAGACGCTGTTGTTGAATTATCTGTCCTTGAGTGTTGATGGTAACAGCATCGAAGGTAAATAGACAGGGAATTTTTAGGGTTTTAACGATGCGAATACCCTGATTGCCCTGTTGCTGGTGAAAGCCTTCGTCCATTGTCCAGCATTCAAGATGTTGATGTTCTCTTACCGGATGAGTTTGGGCTTCGGTTGTGGTGGGGAGTTGGTAGTAAAAAGGCTGATTATCATTGGTGAGAGAGGTAGCTTTTGGAGTTAACCAAGCACAAAAGTTGAGGGCGTTATCTCGACTGATTTGAGTAATGGGCATTTGAGCATCTCCGGCAGGGAAATGCTCTTCAGAATTTAACCAATCGTCAACAAAGAGTTGATATTCTGCGTAGGTAAGGTAATCAGGGTCAATTTCAAGATTTTCTTCAATTTCTAAGAGGTTATTGAGCCGTCGTAAGAGTTTGACTTCTGCGGCCAGTTTAGCAATGTCTGGGTTAGTAGACTCTAAACCCGCTTCGAGAATTTGGTATAAATTGGTTCGGGTGGCAGGTTCAACTTTCAAGCTTTCTTGTTGGCAATCGAGGGCAAGGGTTAAGGTGGCGACGGTGGGAGAGTCAATCGCATATTGAATGAGGTTAGTAGCATCGCTTTGGGCAGCATAAAGACGAATGGTTTCCGTCCACCAAGGATTTTGCAAGTTTTCTAGTAAGATTGTCTCTTGTTGTAATTCTTTGACCTCAGAAGCGGCTAAATATTCTTGAAAGCTTAAATGGGCAAATTCATACACTCCTAATTCTCTTTCCACTAATAAGCCGCTAACTTCTTTAATTTGCTGGAAAAACAGTTCAGGAGTGAGGGCATTGCCGGCAACCCTTTGGAGTTCTGCTTGAATGAGGTTAATTCCTTGAAGGAGGGTAAATTCACGGGTTTTTTGCTGCATGAGGGCGAGGGCTAACACTTGCAGGACAGATTTATTTTGTTCGGCAGTGAGGGGGGTTTGAATCTGTTTAGCTTTCTGTCGCGCCTCTAAGAGTAAATCGCAGATTTTGTGATAGAGTTCTACCCGACGACCCGGTAAGGCACTGCCGCAATAGTGAACAGTAGCAATCATGGTGACGAGAAGGGGGTTCCTCGCCATGTCTGCGATCGCTCGATTTGCCTTAATGCGCTCGATTAAATCGTCAGCCAAATTTTGGGACTCTCTGAGGACAGCAGGAGTCTGCCTTCCGGTTCTCTTGATCTCGTTTTGCCGATACAAGCTTTTGATAAATTGCTGCGTCTGTTGGGGGTTAAAAGGTAACACTTCTAACACCGTTCCCACTCGTTCAACCGGGTTGCTGCGATAGCCGTGAGGACGAGAGGTGAGGATAAAAGGGGTTTTGCGATAAAGGGTCATTTGCTGATTTACCCATTGGCTGACCTGTTCGCGTTCTTCGGTGTTGGCGACTTCATCGAGTCCATCGAACATCACTAAGCAGTTGCCAATCCTCAATTGATCTTCTACCCAATTGGGAGGAAGTCTCAGAGGAGGGTCAGCCGGAAGGCTTTCAATCTGTTGTCGGATGAGTTGGGGTAAGGTGGGAGGGGAGTCGGTGAGAATTAAATGGCGAATGTCTCGCAGATATAAGAGAATAGGGATAAATTTAGGGGCTTTATAGTTATGATGGTTCTTTTGGGCGTAGGTTAGGGTTAAATGCTTTAAGAGGGTGGTTTTTCCTGACCCTGGCGAACCAATGATGGCTAAGCGACGGTAACATTGAAAGGTTTTCTCAGTGCTTTGTCTTAAAAAATCCCAAATTTCTCGACTTTCCAGGGCTTTATCGGGGGAAAATATGACACCCTGAATTCGGTCTGGGGTTTCTGTTTTGATGCGTAAGGAGACAAAGACTTGTTCTAAGTCTAGGGACGGTAAGCCAATTCTGAAGCCTTCAACTTTCAATTCTCGCAAAGTGTCGATTAGGCTATGGTAATAATGGCACTGAAATTTTGGGTTAAGTTTCCACCACGTTTTGATGAGAAAGATTTTACTCTGGTTGATAATCCAGTTAGCGATGGGTTCTTCTAAATTGTCCAGTTCTTCGTCAATTTTGTCTAACACGCGGTTAGTGACATTTGAGACAAAGCGATAAGCGATCGCGGCTAATGTCACCCCGACGGTTAGGAGTCCTGATACGAATGCGGCTTGAATCTGTCCAGCCACCAACAACCCTATCGTTCCAGGGATTCCGATTACTGTTCCTGATAAACCTAGGTACTGTACAATCTTTTGAACGTTTTTGTGTCTTGCCTTTCGTCGAGCATCAATATTTTCTTCTGACGGTTGGGTGGATAGTTTGTTTGACTCATTCATGGGTTTTGTCGTCCTTTGACTACCCTAATATTGAGATTTTATAGCTAAAGTTCAGTTTCGTTAATTTAAGATACGGGTCAGACGTGAGGCTTCTCGCGGATTAAGCTAAAATCAATGAACAATTATCAATTTTATAATTGTTTATTGGTTAGTGTTAATTGTTAATTGAAAAGTGGTGTGAGATGTTGATGCAAAGAGTGTTTAAGCGACGGCGTTGGCGATCAGAACTGTCTGACGATCTCCAGTTAGATTGGCTATTATTGAGTCTCGTTGCGGGTTTGACTGCTCTCGGCGGACTGATGATTCGTAGTACTGAACTGCATGAAGGATCAATCGATTGGTGGCAGCATTGGCTGTTTGGCGCAACAGGACTGGCGATCGCCTGGATGCTCGCTCGCTGGCGTTACGAAACCCTCATGCAGTGGCACTGGGTGACTTATGCCCTGACCAATATCTCGTTGATAGCCGTTATCGCTGTTGGGGTAGGGTTAGAGGAAAAAGGGGCGCAAAGTTGGATTAATATTGGTAGTTTTAACGTTCAGCCCTCAGAATTTGCCAAAATAGGGCTAATTATTAGCTTAGCAGCTTTGTTGCATCAAAAAGAAGCGACTAACGTTTCAGTGGTGTTGCGGACGTTTGCAGTGGCAGCCGTGCCTTGGATACTGATCATGTTACAGCCGGATTTGGGAACGGGTTTGGTGTTTGGGGCGATTACGTTGGGAATGCTCTACTGGGCCAATATGAATCTAGGATGGCTTTTTCTGATTTTATCTCCTCTCGTTTCAGCGATTCTCTGCAACGTTTTATGGCCAGTTTGGCTAGTTTGGGCGATTGGCATGGGAGTTTTAGCTTGGTTTACTCTGCCCATGCGATTTATCGCCACGATTGGCGCGATCGCAGTCAATATCGCCGCCGGCAAGTTAAGCGGCATTTTCTGGGGACTGCTCAAAGACTATCAAAAAGACCGCCTGACTTTGTTTCTCAATCCTGAGAAAAATCCTCTCGGCGGCGGCTATCAACTCATTCAATCTCGGATTGCCATTGGTTCAGGGGAACTCTGGGGACGAGGACTACACCAGGGTACGCAAACTCAACTCAATTTCATTCCCGAACAACATACTGACTTCATTTTCTCGTCAATTGGCGAAGAATTTGGATTTGTGGGAAGTATTTGCGTTTTACTGGTTTTCTGGTTAATTTGCTGGCGGCTCGTTGCGATCGCCTGTCAAGCGAAGGAAAATTTTGGTTCACTGCTGGCTATTGGCATACTATCGATGGTAGCGTTTCAAGTGGTTATCAACATTAGCATGACAGTAGGATTGGCTCCTATTACGGGAATTCCTTTGCCTTGGCTCAGTTACGGGCGATCGGCTTTACTGACCAATTTTATTGCATTAGGACTAGTAGAGTCGGTCGCCAATTACCGACCGAAAAAGCGGTTTTGATAAGCTAAAGCCAATCCTGTTTCAACTCCATGCCTTCACTTTTGACGGCAATAGAAAATGTCTAATAAAGTTCTCGACCTTGGGGGGTGGCGAGTTCGGGATAGCCTGCCTCAATTAAAGCGCGATCGCGGATGCGGCAAGAATCGCACAGACCACAAGGGACTTCCTCGCCTTGGTAGCACGACCAAGTTTCGGCAATTGGAACCCCTAAAGCGATCGCACGGCGGACAATATCAACTTTCGAGTCTTTGACCAAAGGAGCGACTAATTGAATCGGATTGCCTTCTACACCCACTTTAGAAGCCAAATTTGCTAGTTTTTGAAACGTGTCTAAATAGTCGGGACGGCAATCGGGATAGCCAGAATAGTCTACCGCATTGATGCCTAAATAAATGGCTCGTGCGCCTTTGGCTTCCGCTAGCGACAGCGCGATCGCCAGAAAAACCGTATTTCTGCCTGGAACGTAGGTAGACGGGATAATATTGGGGTTGACTCCTGCGGTGGGCAACTCGATTGACGCATCCGTCAGGGACGATCCTCCCCATTGAGACAAGTTAACCTCAAGGATATAGTGTTCTGCTACGCCCAAAAACTGGGCGATTTTGGCCGCCGCTTGGATTTCCCGTTCGTGGCGCTGTCCATAACGCAAAGACAGGGCGATTAATTCATAACCGGCTGAAGATGCGATCGCGCCTGATGTGGCAGAATCTAACCCTCCCGACAAGAGGACAACCGCTTTTGATTTGTTCAAATCTCTCACGTTGATAACTGATAATTGTTATTGATAATTGTTCAGTCGATAGCCCATGCTGTGGACGGTTTCAATAAAATCACTGGGGGCACCAACCGCTTTGAGTTTTTGGCGCAAGCTTCGCATGTGAACCTTTACTGTATCTTCTTCTGGCGGTTCTTCAAGCGACCAAATATGACTGATGATAGCGCGGCGACTGAGGACGCGCCGTCCGTTTCGTAACAATAATTCTAGGAGGCAATATTCTTTGGGCGTGAGGTGAATGGGGAGATTAGCGTAACTCACTTCAAAGGTGCTCGGATCGAGCTGCAAGTTGCCCCACTTTAAAATCGGCGCTAAGGAAGCACTCCCCCGACGCAACAGGGCGCGAACGCGAGCGAACAACTCGCCGAGATCGACGGGCTTGATAATGTAATCATCGGCCCCCGCATCGAGTCCAGCAATTTTATCACTAACCGTATCGCGGGCAGTCACCATGAGAATCGGCATTTGATAGCCGAGCGATCGCAATTTCCAACAGAGGCTAATGCCGTCTAACTCTGGCAACATGACATCAAGCAACAATAAATCGTAGTCGAGTGCTCTGAGATAGTCTAGTGCCGACTCAGCATCAATTGCCATGTCAACAGCGTAGAGTTGGTCGCCCAGAGCTTCAGCTAGCGTCTCTGCCAGACAGATGTCATCTTCTACCAAAAGAATCCTCATGGTTAAATCTACTTAGCGCGGTTTTGAGCGATCAGTTTCAACTTACAAGAAAATGGCCAGCTTTTTGAGAGGAGCGCAAAAATAGTTCATCATTAAGCGACGGAACACTCAAGAACTGCCTTTCCGTTTTCTTTCCGGTTACTTCACCCTTTTCCTTACGGCTTATTTGATATGGTTTAAACAAATATTGAGCTTACTAAATTCTTTTAAGAAGCTTTCTCCAGAATACTCGTGCATTCATCAAGAAGGGGGCGTTATTGTCAGTATTATTCCCGTCAATTAGAAGCGGTTGCACCTTATCCAATTGTTTCTATGGCTATCCCTTTACTTGACTACAATCCTGTCAGTCAGAACCAGCGCGTCATCGGTTATGAAATTCTTGGCGACGAGCAGCCTCGGATTTACACCACTGAGACTCAGCTATCGGCAGGAGAAATGGATGCGCTTATTTGGGCTGCTTATCGGCAAGTTTTCAACGAGCAGCAAATGCTCTGTTTTAACCGACAAAAAGCTTTGGAATCTCAACTCAAAGCCGGACAAATTGCCGTGCGAGATTTCATTCGCGCTTTGGTACTCTCTGATGCCTTTCGGCAGCACAATTACGAACCCAATAACAACTATCGCTTCGTCGAAATGTGCATCCAACGTCTGCTGGGACGCAATAGTTACGGCGATCGCGAAAAGCTGGCCTGGTCGATGGTCTTGGCAACTCAAGGCTTACCAGGGTTCGTAGATGCCTTGCAGGGCAGCGAGGAGTATCTGAGCCACTTTGGTAGCGATAGGGTTCCTTACCAACGGCGGCGCATCTTGCCCCAGCATGAGCGAGGCGAGTTGCCTTTTGCTCGCACAACCCGCTATGGAGAGGACTATCGCACCCAACTCGAAGCGTTGGGGTACTTCCAACCCAAGCCTACCCTGACCTACCGTTGGGCGTGGCAGAAGCCCCCCTATCCTGTCTGGGTTCGCCAAATTGGGGCAGCCATTACCTTAATCGGGGCTGTCCTGCTAACGGCTGGCGTTATCGCCGTTGCGCTAGCTGCCTGGAATATTATTCCGTTGTAGCTAGTTTTTTCGCAGATTCAATCGAACACCTTAATTTATTGTAGGAGAAGTCCCATGAGTGTTGTTTTAGATACCCCCTTAGAACTCCGTCCCAATCGCAGTCTCGAAGATGTAGCAATGATCATTCGAGCGGTTTATAAGCAGGTTTGGGGCAATCCTCACGTGATGGAAAGCGAACAGTTGATCAGCGCCGAATCTCAACTGAGCAATGGCACACTTACCGTGCGGGAATTCGTGCGCGCTGCGGCCAAATCTGACTTCTACCGCGCTCGTTATTTTGAGTCCTGTGCGCCCTATCGCTTTGTAGAACTCAATTTCAAGCATTTACTCGGTCGCGCTCCCCTCGACCAGTCTGAAGTCTCCGAGCATATTCGCCGTTGTATCGAAGAAGGCTACGATGCCGAAATTGATTCCTACATCGACAGCCCTGAATATCAAGATAAGTTCGGCGAAAATATCGTTCCTTACTACAAAGGAGCTAGTTCTCAGACGGGACAAAAACAACTGGGCTACAACCGGACGCTTTCTCTGTATCAGGGGTTTGCTGGGGTTGACAGTGCCTTTACAGCGTCGCGCTTAGTCGATGCTGTCGCTACCAATAGCGGCAATAAAATTGTGCGTCTCTCGACGGGAGCACGTCGCGGCGCTTATAAAGATGCTACCGAAAAAACCTTCAAAATTGTGGTTAAAGGGGCAAAATTTGACAGTCCCCGCCGTGTCAGCACGACGGAATACCTTGTTTCCGGGGCGAAAATGACCCCACAAATTCAGCGCATTCATCGCGCTGGCGGCAAGATTGTCAGCATTACCGAAGTCGCTTAATTTCTGCGATTAATTTGAGATAGAGGCGTTAAATCATTGCGTCTCTATTTCAGTTTTTAGGGAATAGGGAACGGGGAATAAAATCGTCATGAATACCTATCAACTGAAGGGAACTCTGCTACCCTCAGTCGCTCGCCAAAAAATGCGTGCTTGGATCAGAAGTCGTCACTTAATTTGTTCGGGAAATTTTTTTATTTTTGAAACGGTTGAATTTTCAGCCGTTGAGCGATTTGAAGACTGTGTGATGGGTTTGGGAGGCACGTTAATCTCTGTCGAACCTGTCAAGCGAGTTTGGATGGGAAATCACCGAAAAGTTATCCTTTATCAAGCAAAGGCTAGCTTACATACGCCTCATCACGATTTAAAGCAGTATTGGTTCAAGTATGGCAGTTTTTATACTCGATTTGATGAACGTATTTAAAGAGGGAATGGGGAATGGGTAATAGGGAGAGACAATATTACCAATGACCAATGACCAATTACCAATGATCCATAATTTCCTCAATCCGTTCACAACGATCAGCATTGGCATTGGGTTTGCTGTTGTAGCGGTGGCGATCGCTTATGACTTGCTACAACGCCAAATTGCTCAGCGCCGCCAAACCGAAATTATCCTTCGCCAACAAACTCAACGGGAACGCCTGATCAATCAAATCGCTCAACACATTCGCCAGTCGCTCAATTTAAATGAAGTGCTGACAACGACTGTCGCCGAAGTCCGGCAATTTCTCAGTGCCGATCGCGTGTTGATCTATCGCCTCTGGGATGATGGGACAGGCAGTGCCATCACCGAAAGGGTCATTTCTCCTTACCCGCCTATTTTGGGTCAAACCTTCCCAGCAGAAGTGTTTCCCCGTGAGTATCACCAAGCTTATACTCTTGGTAAAACCCGCGCCATTGCTGACATTGACCGAGAAGCGATCGAGCCTTGTCTGGCCGAATTTGTCAAACAGTTCGGCGTTAGAGCCAAATTGGTGGTGCCGATTATTCAAGAGATGAGGCAGTTAGAAGCATCTCAAGCCAATCAACCCTCCTCTCCTCATCTGTGGGGATTGTTAATCGCTCACCAGTGCAGTCAACCGCGCCAGTGGCAGCCGCAAGAAATTGAGTTGATGCAGCAACTGGCCACGCAAGTCGCGATCGCCATCGCTCAGTCAGAACTATATCACCAACTCCAACAACTCAATGCCCAATTAGAAGAACGGGTTCAACAGCGCACTAAAGAACTGCGCTCAGAAATTCGGCAACACCAGCGCACCGAAGCCGCTTTGCGCCACACTAACCAAACCTTACAATCGCTGATTGCTGCCTCACCGAGGGCCATTTTTACCGTTGATCTTCAAGAGCGGGTTAAAATCTGGAATCCGGCTGCCGAACAGATGTTTGGCTGGACAGAAGCCGAAGTACGCGATCGCCCCAACCCTGTCATCAGCGAGGACAGCGTTCCCGAATATCGAGCGATTCGAGAAAGCATCTTACAAGGCATCACCCCTCGCAGTTTAGAAGTCCGCCGCTACCGACAAGACAGTTCCCCGATTGATATTGTATTTTCGGCAGCCCCTTTGACTGACAGCGACGGCAAAATTGCTGGTATTGTCGCTGTCGTCGCTGATATTACCGAACAACAACGTCAAGCTGAACAAGTTCGCCTTCTCCAATCCGTCGTCGTCAACACCCATGATGCCGTCTTGATTACCGAAGCTGAACCCCTTGACGAACCGGGGCCGTGCATTCTCTATGCCAATGAGTCGTTTACCCGCATGACAGGCTATTCTTCTTCAGAAGTCTTGGGCAAAACCCTCCGCCTTCTGCAAGGCCCCAAAACTGACCGCGCAGAATTAGATAAAGTCCACTTGGCCATGTCTCGCTGGGAATCGGTCACGGTAGAAGTGATCAACTATCGCCAAGATAGATCGGAATTTTGGGTCGAATTTAGCGTCGTCCCCGTTGCTGACAAAACCGGCCGCTACACCCATTGGATTACTGTTCAGCGAGACATTAGCAAGCGCAAACGTACCGAACAAGCTTTGCGCCATAGCGAAGAACGCTTTCGTTCCCTGATCGAAAACGCCCTAGACATCATCACTATTCTCGATGCGGGAGGGGCGATTTACTATGAAAATCCCTCTGTCGAGAAAGTGTTGGGGTACTCTGCGAGCGAATTAATCGGTCACAACTGGTTTGCCTACATTCATCCTGAAGATGTGACGGATACTCGCCAAGGAATTACCCAAGCCATTGCCAATCCTGAATCATCTCGCCCCATTGAATTTCGCCGCTACCACAAAGACGGTACTTGGCGGCTGTTTGAAGCGGTCAGCCAACAATTTGCCGATGATGCTCCCGAACCGAAAATTGTGGTCAATTCCCGCGATATCACCGAACGCAAACGACTAGACGAAGTTCGCCTAGCTTTAGAGCGAGAAAAAGAACTAAGTGCCCTCAAAACTCGCTTTTTTTCGATGGCTTCTCACGAATTTCGCTCGCCCCTCAGTACTGCTCTCGCTGCTGCTCAACTCCTCGAAAGTTCGCCCCATGCTTGGGAGAATCCCGAAAAGCGCGTAAGAAACCTGCGCCGCATTCAAGAATCCGTCAAAGATATGGTGCAGCTTTTGGATGATATTTTGACTATCAATCGCGCAGAAACCGGAAAACTGGAGTTTAACCCCAAATCGCTTAATTTAGAACTGTTCTGCCGCCAATTTGTCGAGGAAATGCAACTGAGTGCCGGAGCGCAACATACATTGCGCTTTATTTGTCGAGGGAAAAAAATGACTGCTTGCTTGGATGAGAAGTTATTGCGCTCTATTTTAGCTAATCTCCTCTCTAATGCGATTAAATATTCTCCCAGTGGCGGTCAGGTTCACTGTAGCTTGGATTTTCATAGCGATAACGTCGAACTGCAAATTCGCGATCGCGGCATCGGCATCCCAGCAGACGACCAAAAGCAACTGTTTGAGCCGTTCTATCGGGGAAAAAATGTCCGCTACATTCCGGGAACGGGATTAGGATTGGTGGTGGTCAAAAAGTGCGTGGACTTGCACGGCGGCAGTATTGCGATCGCTAGTGAAGCGGGTAACGGGACGACGGTTACAGTTGTTTTACCCCTTAGACAGGCTGATATCAGTTAACAGTTATCAGTTAAATGCCTTTTATTGAAATAACAGCCTTGGACTACAGTGTTTTAGCGCGATATGCTTGGAAGCCCTGGTATTCTGAGGAATATGAGTGCAATCGAACGTGAAATCTTCCTCGATCCTAGGCATCTCCCGAAGCACCTGCCTGATACTCCCCAAGTTCAAAGGCTGTTGAGACGGGGTCAGTCCGCTCACGTCTTTAACGACCAAGAGACAATGTTTAGGGTTGCTCAGGCTATCATAGAAAGAGGTGAGTACACAGGTAACATCCGCAACTATGAGCGATATGGCTTGCTATTCTCTGAGGTGATCGGCTTCAGAATAGACCCAAATGGTTCCAGCGTTCCACTCTTCTACGGCGAGGTTAAGATCGATGCAAACAACCGATACCATCCCATACCCCGTACTCGACCCAGTGAAGAATAGCTGGAGTTTTCTTGAAGTCTGGGTTGATCCCATGCAGTCACCCCCTTATATCTTACTGTTGCTAGGCGATAAAGCTGGAAGTTGTTATGTTTTCGACCCCGCTGACGGTTATAGGGTTATAAAGAACTGTGGTAATTATGAAGAAGCCCAAATTTGGCTGTTAGAGGATGAATATGAACCACTCGAAGGGCGACTCGCAGGCGCTGAGATTCATGGAAGCGCATAATCCAAAAATTAGTTCAAAAGCATTACGATGAGCCAACCTGCTACTTCAATCAATGCTAGATTGATTGACACCCTTGCTCAAATCATCCTGTCTCTTACCGACGAGGAACAGCAACTTCTAGCGCAGAAAATTCAGTATTTATCGTTGTCTGAGGAGGAACTTCACCGAAAATGGGAAATCCTACAACGTGACATCAAACTAGGTGCGGAACAACTTAAGAAGGGAGATTACACTGAGTATGATGAGTCCTCGTTGCCCAGTTTACTTGAAACCATCAAAATACGAGGCAAGCAGCGACTCCAGCAGGAGCAATTCGAGTGAATGACATCGAAGTTGTCAGAATTTTACATCAAGCCAGAGATGCTGACAGCCAATTTTTATAAGACGGAATAGAAATTGATGATACCTACTCGACGCAAATTCCTGCAACTGGTCGGCCAGGCGGGAGGAACCGCCGCCGTTCTCGCTACGATGAAAGAAATGGGATTGCTAGAACCGGCAACGGCTGCCGATCGCCCTAAATTATCTGCGGAGTCGGGAAAAGGAGTCAGCATCGCTATTTTGGGGGCGGGAATTGCGGGAATGACTGCCGCCTACGAACTCTCTAAAGCGGGGTACAGTTGCAAAATCTTAGAAGCTCGCGATCGCGCTGGCGGACGCTGCTGGACGTTACGCGGGGGCGATCTGGTGACAGAAATGGGACATCAGCAAATTTGCCCGTTTGATTGCACTGAAGACTTATATCTCAATCCTGGGCCTGCTCGTATTCCCTACCATCACACTGTAATTTTAAGCTACTGTAAGAAATTTGGCATTCCTTTAGAAATTTTAGTCAATAACAATCGAGCCACCTATTTTCAAGATGATAATGCTTTTGACGGTCAGTCCCTACTCAACCGCCGTGTCGCCAGTGACAGTCGCGGATATATTGCCGAACTCCTCGCCAAAGCGCTCAGTCGCAACGCACTCGATCAAGAACTTTCAGCCGAGGATCGAGAACGGTTGTTAGAAATGGTCAGGCGTTTTGGCAATCTTGATCAGGGCGATCGCTATCGAGAAGGCAGTCGCGGAGGATATGCCTCCCCGCCGGGTGCTGGACTCGCTGCCGGAGACTTCTATCCGTCTTTAGAACTGCATGAATTACTTAAAGCAGACTTTTGGCAGTACAAATTAGACTATTTTGAAGGCTACCAGCAAGCCGCTACTATGTTACATCCGGTTGGCGGTATGGATCGCATCGCTAACGCCTTCGAGCAGCACGTCGGTCATCTGATAGAGTTTAACGCGCAAGTCCAGCAAATTCGTAAAACGGGGCAGGGGGTTCGTATCGTCTACATAGATGAAACGGGAAGCGAAACCTCGATTAATGCTGATTATGCCATTTGTACCTTTCCGCTTTCGGTTCTGGCAGGTATTCAAGCCGATTTTACCCCCGCTTTTGGGCAAGCGATCGCCGAGTGTCAAGGTAATTACGTCAACGCGATCAAAGTTGGGTTTCAGGCAACCCGCCGCTTTTGGGAAGAAGATTATCAAATTTATGGGGGTATTTCTTGGACATCACGAGAAATAACCCAAATGTGGTATCCTTCTACGAACTATCACGCTCAGACAGGGATTATTTTAGGCGCGTATATCTGGAGTAACGCGATCGCCGAAAAATGGGAAAAGATGACTCCCGCACAGCGTCTAGCTGAGGCAATTGAAGGTGGAGAAGCAATACATCCCGGTTATCGACGCGAAGTGTCTTCCGCCAAAGGGATGAGTATTGCTTGGGGAAAAATCCCCTATTCGCAAGGAGCTTGGGCACAATGGGCGGAAAAACAGCGTGAAACTGTCTATGAAACCTTGATAGAACCTGATGGCCCGATTTACTTGGCTGGAGAGCATTTAAGTTATTTAAACGGATGGCAGGAAGGCGCGGCGCGATCGGCTTTGTTAGCTGTCGAAAAGATTGCCCAGCACGTTCAATTGGGATGATCGTGAACAAACTTTTTTCTGACTTTCTCAAGATTTTAAATTTACAATTGAAAATAGAAAGCTTTGGGGAGAGAGGACTAATGACGTTGCAAGAATTGCAAAACCAAGCATTGCAATTACCGATTAGTGATCGCTGGCGTTTAGTGCAGTCTGTATTGACCTCAATTCAACAAGAAACGCTGTCGTCTCTTTCTCGGAGTTCAACCGCAAAGCCAGTGATTGATCTTGATCCTTGGACTCAAAGCCTAGTTGGTGTGATCCAGCTAAATACAGAAAATCCCATAGAGTCCTATGTGGATTAGACCTCTTGCGGAATTCAGAAGTTCTAGTCGAGAAAGGGAACAGGGAACAGGGAACAGGGAACAGGGAACAGGGAACAGAATTGAGGGAAATTTTAATTGTGCAAGAGGTCTATTGAACACCGTAACGCAGAAACAAGTGCAAGGATATGTTTCAGGTCATGCCGTGACCAATATTTTCTATAATATCTTGCGTCGTCAAAGTGGTAGTGAAGCAGCACGCGAACTGCTATCAAGGTTATTACAGCTTATTCAAGTTGCCAGCGTAACGGACAAGGTAATTCGGGATGCCTTGCAAAGCTCCATCGCAGATTTTGAGGATGCAGTGACAAGTATAGCCGCAAACATTACAGATCTAGAAGTCATTGTGACGCGAAATATAGCCGATTTCGTGACTTCCTCAGTTCCTGCAATGGGCTCTCCCGTACCTGTGGTGATAAGAACGGCTTATTAAAATAAGCAAGCTAATAGTTTCTCTCGTAAAGATTTAAAGGTATTAAAGCCATAACTTTGTCGAATAATCAATTTAATCTTAGTATTTAGACCTTCCATAACT
>JBGTNM010000379.1:0-2708 GCA_041743025.1 Microcystaceae cyanobacterium | reverse complement strand
GATCGCCAGCCAAATTGCTGATAAGCCTTGAGTGTAGGCGTATCCTACTTGCCCTGTAAATAAAAACCCGCTTTGTCCCGTTGACAAAGCAGATAAAGCGATCGCCCAAGGATTAACGTTTCTCCCTGCTAATAGATAATCCGCAGTAGTATCTTTTTTTTTGGTTGCAGCATAAATACCTACTACGGTAAACAAAATTAAGAAGAAAATAAAAGATAAAGCGATCATTTAAAACAGGGATAAAAGACAAGGAATAAAGATTAGCTTTTGGTGAGGTATTGAAGTATTTTATAATTAGCAAACAAAACCTTTTTGTATATCTAGCCTACTATTTATTATTTTATATAGCAATTCCCATACTTGTGAGGTACGCTTAAATATTAAACAATAACTACTAAAGTTTTTTTATGAAGCCTTACTCAGTTGACTTTAGACAAAAAATAATTGAGGTTTATGAACAAGAAGATATTTCAATTAGAAAACTAGCTCAACGTTCGTTTCAAAGTAGCCAAAAGCTTCATTCAAAAAATACTCAAGCAATATCGAGAAACAGGAAATATTCATCCTCAGATTCAAGGGGGACATCCTCCAAGCAAACTACAGAAAGAACAATTAGTTGATTTAATCGAAATCATTGAAAGCAATAATGATGCAACTTTAGAAGAATTATGTGAATTACTTCAGAAAAAAACTGGAATTAGTATAAGTCGCTCGACAATGGGGAGAATAACCCTTCAGTTAAACTATACTGTTAAAAAAAACTCTTTATGCAGAAGAAAAAGGGCGCGATCGCGTTTTGTTAAAGCGAGTCGAGTTTTGGTTAAAAATTAAAGATATTCCAGTTGAAGACTTAATTTTCATTGATGAGTCTGGGGTCAATTTAGCTATGTCAAGGATATATGCTAGAGCCTTGAGAGGTCACAGAGCAAGAGGAAGTAAACCACAAAAAAGAGGCAAAAATGTCTCATTGTTAACTGCGTTATCATTGAATAAAGTCGTTGCATCGAGCAATATTTATGGTGCAGTTGATGGAGTAACATTTGAAGCTTTTATTGCTAATAAACTAGTACCGAAACTCTGGAAAAATGCTTGCGTTGTCATGGATAATGCCAAAATTCACTTAGGAAAAGAAATTAGAAAATTAATCGAATCAGTAGGTGCAAAACTAATTTATTTATCTCCCTATTCTCCAGAATTTTCTCCCATCGAAAACTTTTGGTCAAAAGTAAAGGCAATTTTGAGAAAACTCAAAGCAAGAACTTACAAGGATTTAATTGATTCGATAACTAATGCAATGTTAAGAGTAACGAAAAACGATATCCATAATTGGTTTACTCACTGCTGCTACTGTACCTCATGACTATGAGAATTGTTATATTTAAGACAATTACTTATAATTTTGTTTTGGAAATAAAAATGGTAAGTTACGCCAATAGTTTTTTTCTGGCGTACATTCTAAAGCATCTGGAATATTAGAAGCTCCTGGCTGAAATCCTGTCGAGGTAAATTCCCATTTTCTTAGTTTGTAAGACCAGTGATAAAGGATATATTTATTATGCTTTTCAATAACTAAAACTGCGTGTCTTAATCCTGCACCTTGACTTCCATTTGGCTTATTCCATGCTGTTAAAGGTGTTAAATGTAGCCAATCCCTCATCGGATTCCTATTAGTTTGAATGCAATACTTAGTCTCGCGATCGCCAGTTTTTTGAATTATTTTGTTTGTTTGTTGGATAGCAATAACTGGAAAAATTAAATTGCCAGCGAGGATAATAATCATTGAACCAGCAAAACTATAATTAAATACATAACAATTCTTAAGCCAATACAAATTTCTATAATAAAAATCTCTATGTTTATAGCTATATTTTTGAAACAATAAACAAGAAACAATAGCTAAAATAGCTCCCGCAAGCATAATACCGTAAGCTTGCCATGCTGGTTGGTAGTCATGCCAAAAATCAGTAAAAAACAAGTAACTGAAGCAAGCAGACAATATTCCATAAACCAAAAAAGATAAAAGCTGCGATGACTTTATCTTGGTCTGTTCCTTTTTATAATTGTGTTTTTTTAATAGTCTAATTATAATTACTACTGCTATTCCTGCCAATAGAACCAAATTAACACCACTAATAATTATCTCGGCTAAGAAATCAAAGTGTCCTGGGTCTATATATGGTCTATTTAAAGGAAATAAAACTAATGTCCAAGCAGCTATTACACTAGCAATCCACAGTCCCAAATACTCCCAAGGTATTAAGAAAGCAATTAAAACTGCTGTATATGCAAGAACAAAAAACGGATTTATTAAAAGCAAAATTATAAATAAAAATGCTGACACCATTCATTTCAGGTCGAAATATATTGAGTTACTGAGCGATTGTAATCGATGAAAATGAATACAACAACTATGTCTGTTTGAATTGCTTTTTCTTTTCTATTCTGTAACCAATCAATGATTAGCAATTGTTTATTGAAGGCTAAATTCCATCCCCGATAAGCTATTAGTAGTTTTAATTACCTGTTCTAATTTAAAACCACTCTTGGCAAACAACTCCTGAAACTGCTTTTTAGTCCGCCAGCCACCCCCAGGAGTTGCCACATTAATTTGTACGGCGAAAATACCCGGCATGATGCCATCGGCTTCAGTTTTAGGTTCGTCAATATCGGGAACAAAAGACTGTAAAAGGATTAATTTGCCATCATCG
>JBGTNM010000378.1:0-1910 GCA_041743025.1 Microcystaceae cyanobacterium | reverse complement strand
TATTGGATAACTCTTCTAACCTGACCCACCGATAGCTCTGGAGCAATTGTACTACAATTGACACCATTAAATACTGCATCTTATTCAGTTGCGTGACTAGATGTTTCTGATAGCTTTCTGGTAACATTTGATTAATTCTCTCTGAAGTTGCTATTTGAGCAACTTCTTTTTTACCATACTTAGCTCAACTTTAGTCCTGATAAGCCTTTGACCCTTCTTTGTCACCCCGTCAGGATATACTCTCTCTATTACTAACACCATCAACCTGTCCTTTATTAATCATGTGCATCGTTTCGATTCCTCTTATTGTTCGCCAAGCTGTGGGAAAGGATTGATATCCTAGAGCGGCTTTCGTGATTTTCTTGACACCTCTCTCCAAGAATCATTGGTCGGCTTGAGATAACGGCGAGTCCGTTTTTCGATTTCAGGAGCGTAAAAACGTTCAAAACTGGGACACTTTTCTGGCCAAGAAATATGCCCCGGCCACCCGACAGCGAAAACTGGCAGCGATCAAATCCCTATTTAGCTTTGCCCACCAGCACCAATTACTTCCTCCCAACCCCGGCCAGTCGGTGAAGATTCCCAAAACCAAAGACGCGATCGCTGAACGAATCCTTACCGAAGACGAATGGATGAAGCTGCTGTATGCCGAACCCAACCGCCAGCACCAACTGATGCTGCAACTGCTCTACGAAACCCGCGCTAGAGTCTCAGAATTCTGTAGCCTCAAGTGGCGGGACATTCGAGAGAAGGCGGATAGTGCGGCCTTAGTGACGTTATTTGGCAAGGGCAATAAAACTCGGAAGGTGACAATTAGGCCGGGGCTATGGCAGATTCTCAAAGCGACTAAACCCGCCGAGGCGAAGGGAAATGACCCACTGTTTTTAAACTACCGCCACAAAGCTTACTCCACCGTGCAGGTGTGGCGCATTGTTAAAGCGGCAGGGGAGAGGGTAGGAATTTATCCCTACAGTTGTAGTTAAGCGGACGAGGTCAACAAGCTTCGTTGGTAATGATAATACTTAGGGCTTGCTGAAAAAGTCTCTAGGGCGAATCTAGAAGCCACACAACTTGCAAAATGGTAGTTTCGTCCCCTAGGTTTCCAAATTTATCTAGCGATCGCCCTCGGCAGCCGCCTAAACCCTAACACTAAAGTTCAGATTTAGTTTAAACGCCTGACAAGTCCTGTAAATCCGGCAACCCAAAGAGATGTGAAAACCCAACCCAACCCCGTATGCACCCAGAAATAAACAATAAGTATCGTACTTAATTTTTTTTCCTTGATTGGAAAAGTCTTATTAATCAAGGGAATAGGTAGCAATACACTCGTATTTTCTGCACTGAATTTTGGAAGCCAATAAGCTTTTTGCTGTAGATCGACTATGGGAATAAAAGAATCGATTGAGTATACGAACGGTACGAGTTCGGGGTAATTCGGATTTTTCGCTAGCTGAGTGCTAGTCGGTCTTTGAAGAGTTTCATAGGGGGAGACTCTTGTGGGAGACTCTTGTGGGAGACATTAAATTGTTTACTTTTCCAGAATCAAAGACAATCCAGCCAAATATAATAAAAAAGGCAGACCAAAGTAAAGCGAGATTAGGTCGATACCCATTACGAATTGCAGCCCATAAAATCAGATTTAAAACTTTGCCAAATGGACTCAATCCACCGTGTTTTCTCCGGTCGCATTGCTTGGCAATAAGTACCCTAATAGCCTGGCGTTGCTGAATAGGCAGTGGATGTGCTAAAAAGTAAGAGTAAATAAAACTGGCTCTTCTAGACTGGTTATAGTAAATGAGTAGCTTAAATAAGCTTAATCCCTTAAGCAATAGGGAATTCAACACAATAAAAAGCCTTTTGTTTTAAAATTGCTTTTTTATATTTTTAAAAGCCTTGCACAGCAAGGCTTT
>JBGTNM010000377.1:0-20390 GCA_041743025.1 Microcystaceae cyanobacterium | reverse complement strand
CGCGTCATTGGCAAAGAAATGGATTCTCCTAGAGGTAGAATTTATTTAATGAATGCCATTCGTAAAGGAGAAGCATCCCTTGATGAAACAACCAGCTCACATTTTGATAGTTGTTTAGGTTGCCTAGCTTGTGTGACAACTTGTCCGTCAGGCGTACAATACGATCAATTAATTGCGGCTACTCGTCCTCAAGTTGAACGCAATCAACCTCGCAGTTTAAGCGACAAGATTGTTCGTACCTTAATTTTTAATTTGTTTCCCTATCCGACTCGCCTGCGGATTTTCTTACCTCTGTTGTGGTTGTATCAAAAACTTGGCATTCAAAAGTTAGTCCGTGCTTCGGGAATTTTCAAGCGGTTCTTTCCACGATTAGCAGCGATGGAATCCATTTTACCCGAAATTACGCGGGAATCTTGGGGTCAAAACTATCCGGATATCATTGCAGCAAAAGGCCAAAAACGCTATCGAGTGGGTGTTATTTTAGGCTGCGTTCAACGGTTATTTTTCTCCTCCGTCAATGAAGCGACAGTCCGTATTTTAACGGCTAATGGGTGTGAAGTCGTCATTCCCAAAACGCAAGGCTGTTGTGCTGCATTACCGGCTCATCAAGGACAGGAAACACAAGCGCAAGCGTTAGCTAAACAGATGATTGATAGTTTTGAAGGATCTGAGGTGGATTATATTATTATTAATGCAGCCGGATGCGGACACACGCTTAAAGAATACCGCCATATCCTAGCAAATGATTTAGAGTATCGAGATAAAGCGATCGCGTTTGCTGATCGAGTCAGAGATGTCCAAGAATTTCTAGCAGAAGTTGGACTGACGGCGGAACTTTCTCCGTTAACCGATGAAGGCTTAAAAATCGTCTATCAAGATGCTTGTCATTTACTGCACGGTCAAAAAATTAGCCTGCAACCTCGCCAATTATTAAAACAAATTCCAGGGGTAAGTCTGGTTGAACCGATTGATGCGGCTCTCTGTTGTGGCAGTGCGGGAGTTTATAATATGTTGCAACCCGAAGTTGCCGATGAACTAGGACAACAAAAAGTGACTAATTTGTTGAATACACGAGCCAATTTAATTGCCTCCTCGAATCCGGGTTGTTCTTTACAGATTAAAAAACATCTTCGCCTACAAAAAAAAGTAATACCACTATGGCATCCAATGGAGTTAATCGATTTTTCAATGCGGGGAGTGAAATTAGACCTCTGTACAGGACAAAAAATATCTGTATGAATGGCCCCAAAACGAATGGGTGTAGGGGGATTATTTACTGCCATTGGCAGTTTTGGGTCAGAAAACTGGCACATTTCTGAATGCCATCCAAAATGACAGGCAGTTACAATCACTATTATCACCCTATCGGCAAGCGATCGCTGTCTTCATTACCTAGATTAGAACCTGGGTTTGGGCTTTTCTGGCAAAATTTGTTATTTAAAACACTTGACGATTTCTCAAAAACTCATTACAATCTACAATAAATTGATACGATATGTTAAATTTCCACATTAAATATTGCTAGTTGTTAAAAATCTCTAACTTGTTTGAGGAATCACAGCCTGCCATCGCGCTCTCTAAATCGAGTTCTCTAGCGAACCTGAAGCCAAAACCAGATGAAAAAGACCTCCCAATATCTCATTCATACAGTCATCGCTAGCCTCACCCTCATAACAGCCGAGAGTGTCCACGCGGCATCTTTTATCATCGATACCTTCAGCCAAGGAACGCAGTTTGTTCAACGAGGAGGCGGTGTTAACGTCCTGTACTCGGAAGTCGGCAATTTTCCGAGCAGCATCGTCGGCGGTTATCGCGATTTGTTTTTAACCAATACGAATATTACTAACCCCAACGGCTCTCTACGTACAGCAGTAGCAGGAGTCGATCCGGCTGAAGCGGAAACACTATCGTACTCTAACACTAATAGTGCCTACTCTCGCCTAGAAATCGCTTGGGATGGAATGGACAATTCTTCTAATGTCAATAGAACTGGCTTGGGAGGAGTCGATTTGACCCAAACTGGTAGCTTGGAGGCACTGGTCGTTTCCTTTATCTCAGCCGATCAATCTTTGAATGCGACGCTTAACATTTGGGACATGAATAATAATATGTCTACAGCGTCGTTTACCTTCGGACAGCTAATTACAAACCAAACGGTTAACTTTGTCTACAATGCCAGCGATTTTAACAGCATTACAGGCAATAAAGTTTTACTGACAGGCACTGCAAATTTGACTAATGTTGGTGCCATTCAACTTCTGTTAAGAGGTCAACCGGACACCCTTACCGCTTTAGATGCGGAAATTGATATCGTACAGTCTTCAGATCGTGTGGCGGAAGTTCCCGAACCTAGTGCAGTGGTTGGATTAGGTATTTTTATTTTGGGGGTTTTGGGAATGAGAAATTCAGGGAGAAAGTGATTTTTCAATCCTACTTCCTATTATTTTTAATTTTTCTGATAAATTACAAATACTCAACTCGATTCATCATTTCTTCAAGTTCTAGCAATTCCCAAATTAATACTAGACCCAAAATAATTTCACCTATAGATTTGCTTCCTTGAGGACAATAAGCAATCCCAAAATGGTTGATACCTACTCGATTTATTCGCAGGAAATCTGTATCTTGAGTAAAAATAACTCTCCTCTGAGATAGAACAAATTCAAGTTGAGTTGCATCAGACACGCCTATTAATCTTTCTTCCGGCGTTGTTGTCATATCAATTCCTCGGCGGCGCAATCCAACAGCAATAGCATGATTTACATTCTCATCGAGATGAAATCGAATCGTTCGCATCCTTTAACTGTTTAAGTTTTTGTTGAACAAGAGAAGGCGTATTTGCTTTCATTTCTTGATAAAAAGCTTCATCTTCAGCTATTTGCTGGCGAATTTCCTCTAAATGACCGTGATAATATGCTAAAGCTGCATAGACATCGGCTAAAGTAAGACTGGGATAATGATAGACGATTTCATCGGGCGACATTCCCATTCGCTCGTGCCAAATCGCTATATCTTGTATTTTAATGCGATGTCCGGCAATACGCGGTTTCCCGCCACAGACACCGGGGGTAATTTCGATATGTTCTGGGATGGCAGGTACGTAAGACATAAAAATTTTGGGCACAATAGTCTATTTCAATTATGCTATTTCTGCTCAACTTTTTACAGCATCTAAGTGTTAGGATTTTCCTTATCTTTAAAACCCTATGACCCAGTTTTTACAAACT
The DNA here is from genome assembly GCA_041743025.1 of Microcystaceae cyanobacterium. Lineage (GTDB taxonomy): Bacteria > Cyanobacteriota > Cyanobacteriia > Cyanobacteriales > Microcystaceae > JBGTNM01. Next base: position 17,163 of record JBGTNM010000377.1, on the reverse strand, counting down.
CAGGGGTAGATACTGATTGAGAATCTTCACGTTTTACACCTACCGGGACTAATTGAACGGCACACGCTTTTAATTCTGGTTCAAGAGAAATGGGGCAAGCTTCAGGATGAGTGAGGTTGTTCGCTTCTGCGCCGTCCGCCCAGAGTGCGCCCCAGTGCATGGGTGCGAAGACAGTGCCAGGAGTGATTGCTGTAGTAATTTTAGCAGGGAAATGGGCCGTTCCACGACGCGATCGCACTTCTACCGACGCTCCATCCTCTATCCCCAACTTTTGGGCATCGCGGGGATGAATTTCTAGGAAAGGATGGGGGTGCATTTTGACAATTTTATCGATGCGTCCGGTGCGAGTTTGAGTGTGCCAGTGACCATACAGACGGCCAATCGTGAGAACAAAAGGATAGTCAGTGCTGGGGGGTTCTGCCAGTCCTTTCGCATGAAACGCGACAAATCTCGCCCGTCCGTCTGGGGTGTTGAACCGTCCATCGGTGTACAATCGCTTGCCTTTAAGGGGTTTGTCCTCTGTTGAAAACAAAGAAGCCAAAAACCCAACGCGGGAAGCAGAGGAGTCTTTTGCCGTCTCTTCAACGGGACAAGGCCATTGAACTGGCCCTTCTTGTGTTAAACGTTCGTAACTCAGTCCAGTCATGTCACAGGGACGCTGGCGGGTCAGTTGCACAAATTCCCGATAAACCTCAGCAGAACTGGCAAAATTGAACTGTTCAGGAAATCCCAAGCGACGGCCCACCTCGGCAAAAATCTCCCAGTCTGCTTTAGCTTCGCCAGGACAAGGGCGAAATTGGGGGCAAAGGGTGACTACTCTTTCGGAATTAGTCATGGTTCCCGTTTTTTCACTCCACTGGGCTGCCGGCAGCAAAATATGAGCGTAAGCTGCCGTTTCAGTGGGGTAATAGGCATCTTGATAGACTGTGAGCGGAGACTTTAACAAAGCCGCTTTGGTGCGCTCTAAATCGGGCATACTGACAGCAGGATTGGTAGCAGCTATCCACAGCAGTCCTATGTCTTCGGTTTCCAATCCGGTAATCATGCGCCAGGCATCCCGTCCCGCTACCGATGAGATACGTCCGGTCGGCAGTCCCCAAAATTGCTCAATTTCGCTGCGGTGTTGAGCATTTCTGACGGTTCGATAACCAGGAAGCAAGTGAGAAAGACCGCCTGCTTCGCGTCCTCCCATTGCGTTAGGCTGTCCAGTCAGTGAAAAGGGCCCGGCCCCTGGTTTGCCAACCTGGCCAGTCATCAGGTGTAAGTTGATCAAGGTACAGACTTTGGCGGTTCCCTCTGAAGATTGGTTGACTCCCATCGACCACAAAGACAGCACTCTTTCGGATTCTGCCCAATAACGAGCCGCTTGTTCTAGATGATCGATGCGGATGCCGCATTTACGGGCGACTAATTCGGGGGGATAGTGGCGGATGACTTCGGCATAATCGGGGAAGCCACGAGTACAATCATCAATAAAAAAGGTGTCTAGTTTGCCCCAACGCAGCAGTAAATGAGCCATGCCGTTGAGCAAATCAATATCCGTTCCTGGCTTGATGGCGAGGTGCAAGTCAGCAACTTCGGCGGTTTTAGTGGTGCGGGGGTCAACAACGATGAGTTTCGCCTTGCGGTCTTTTTTGAGGTGTTGGTGCAGGCGGTTGAAGACGATGGGATGGCAGTCGGCGGTATTCGTACCGATGAGAAAGGCACAGTCGGTTAAATCGAGGTCTTCGTAACAACAAGGTGGCCCGTCCGTCCCGAAGCTTTGAATGTAGCCTGCCACTGCCGAAGACATACACAAGCGGGAGTTGGCATCAAAATTATTGGTTCCCAGACAGCCTTTGAGGAGTTTTTGGGCAATATAGTAATCTTCGGTTTGAAATTGCCCCGAACCATACAAGCAAATAGCATCGGGGCCTTGGGTAGCTACCAGCGTTTGAATGTGGCTGACAATACGATCAAAAGCTTCCTCCCAACTCACGCGCCGAAACGGTTCAGACAGAGAATCCCGCATCATCGGGTATTTGAGGCGGTCTTTATCGAGGGACTCAGCAATCGTCGCGCCTTTTACACAAACTTTACCTAAGCTGGAAGGGTGATCGCGATCGCCTGTGACTTTCCAAATAGGATTGCCTTGAACGTCGCGGTTAGTCGCTTGTCCCGCAGAAGCAGGCGGTGAGACTTCCAAGCCACACCCAACACCACAATAAGGACAGAGAGTTTTTACTGAGTCAGCCATAAATCTTTTTTTGCCTTCGCAGTTTCTTCTTCTTAATACTCTCGATATTTCGGTTAAAAAACTGTGATTGTTACTACAATCGCCAATAATCGCTTACTATTTGTGGATGCGATCAATGCGGGTTGTGCATATTAGGAAAGAAATTTTAAAAACCAGATTTAACAATTTATTTTGCTAATATTATTGATTGAGAAAACTAATCTTTGGCTTTATAAGTAGGGTGGGCAATATCCACCTTTATTACAGTGTTTAACTAGCTTACTTTTTGGGCTGGCAAATACAAAACATGAGGTTTTCTTTTATCGACGGGTTGAGGGCTTCCTAAAACTAATTTTTGCTGTTCTAGCCAAATGATAACGTCGGCATTATCAGGATAGCATTTGTGTACGAAATCAATAAAGTGATCTATCGTACAGGATTTAGCACTTCCTCCCATGTAATGCTGATGAAATTGCTCGTGAACATCCGAGGCTAAGGTAATTAAATTATGCTCTACATCAGCCAAGTAAGGATATTGAATCTGGGAATAAAGGTGGTGAGCAGCCAACTTTAATTGATTAATTTTATTTTGCCTCTGTCTAGTGACTTGACAGATATATTTGTCACGTTTCTTTACTCTGTTCATAGCGGTTTGAATATTTTTGTCACGCTTTTTGATTTGAGCAACGATACGATCAATCTGATGTATGATAACATCGCCAACATCCTTACACCATTCTCGACGGTTTTTCTTAGTTAAGCTCTCGTTTAGAGCTTGGGCTAGTTTGTAGATGCCTGAAAGAGAGTAATATAAACCGCCTTCATCTATAAAATCTTCATAATCTATTCCTTTAGTTAGCGGATCTGGCTCACGTTTTCTAGCGGCTTCATCTATCTTTTTAAGATAATCTGCTTTCGTACAAAAGATAGCAACAGCATTAGATTTTGAAATAAAAAACTGATTGTTACGTTTAACTAACGATGAGCAATTATCCAAAATCTTCTTTCTAATAAAAGCCTGATTAATTTTCTTTTTTGTATGTAAAAACCATTCTTTAAGTTTATCCCAAAAAGTTTCTTTTTTCGTTTTTTCTAAATATTTTGCAATAGTATAAGCTCCTGCAAAAGTATATTCTCGCAGTCCTGTAGCTTGAACAATTACCTTATAATCTTTTCCTTCAATTAATTCCCATTCATCATCAGGAACTGAGTCAAAAAAATGTTCAGTATCAATCAGTTCTTGATCGCTAATTTTTAGGGTTTGGATTAGCTCTCTGGAGGTAATATAAATTTCTGGCATTGCTTAAAACCTATCAGTTAAACTTTTGTAAAATACAGTTAGTTTTTCAAAAATACGGGCATCACCTGTCTTGGGAATATCAGGATGATAAATTTTGCTTAAGTTTCGATAAGCAGATTTAACATCATCTGTTGAAGCATTTTCAGGGTCGAGTCCAAAAACAGTCCAAGGCAAATTATATTTAAAAATATCAATGCCATTAATGCATCCATAGCCTTGCTCATTTTCTTCCCCAGGCAGAATTCCAATAAACTTTCGATAAAGAAGTTCCCAGCCTGCTTTTTTACTAAGGTCAATTTTGCCTAGACCACTTGTTGCCATCTGAAAAGCTCCTGATTTTTTCAGGGCTGTGGTATCTTTAACGTCAAAATGTTGATAAATTGTCTGTTTGAGTTGAGGTAAGGTTAGGGTTTTCGGTTTGCTCTTGCGTTGAGCAGGTGCTTTTTGGAGTACAAACAAGGCAAAATCTTGTAAAATCGCTTTGCTGTATCCGTACTCTGTCGTCAGACGTTCAATTTCTGACTCTACTCGCTTAGTAAGTTTCGGAGTTGTCATTGCTTTGTTATATTGCTCTACTTAAGAGTATTCCCTGTCATACAAGTTTAATTAACAATCTGTTTGATAAATTTGTCTAATGCTTATTTTGTAAAATAATTAAAATATTAAAACTTTTATGTAGCTTCATATTCCTTAATGTGTGAGAATTATTTGCAATAAGCAACGAACTTGCGCCATTTGACCCCGATCTGCTAAAATAATAATCTCAGGCTTGTTATAACCTTCTTTAAAAAAAGACCCTACAAACCCTTATTATTTCGTCTTTGCCTCTCCCAAGAAGGGCAAACCCGCTTATTCTCGATGCACCAATTTATCCCTGCCAAAAAGCCTAAAAATAAAATTTTGTAACAAGACTCTTGACTTTATATCAGTAGTGCTAATGTGATCATCAGGGGTAGGGTGGGCAATGCCTACCTTACAATTAGAGTTGGGCATAAGTCATGATTTAGAAGTCGCGATCGCCAAATATTTCTTACTGTCTTTCAAACAAACCCAGTCCATAATAACAAAATCGTTTAATCAAGGCATATTCAATAAAACAATACGATCGCCCTGTACAAAAACTTCTTGCTTGCCTATCTTTACCTGAGCCGTCAAGCCACTACCCGTTATCTTTAAATCGGGGGCTTTCCCTTTTTGAACAGTCATGATAACAAAAAATTCATTGCCGCCCGTCGCAAGAATTCTCCCTCCCGTTTCTGTTTTTTCAAAACGTATTTTGACTTGAGTAGGTGCTAGAAAAGTGCCTTTCATGGTTGCTCCATTAGCCGCTTTTAAGGTAAAACTACGCCCCTCAATCGCGACGTTTTCTTCAGTATTCATTACCCAAACTTTTTTTTGAAAGGCTGGTGCATTTACATCGCCGACAAACTGATCGCTGAGGGCAAATAACCCTGGAACCCCAGCCAATCCACTATAATCAACCGCCAGCGATCGCACAGCCGCAATTCCCTGGTTACGAGTACGAATAGCATCAGTTTGTAAACTAACAACTCCCGAACCATCCGGGTGAGATTGGAAGAAAATCGGTTTAGAACGAACCCAAGGCTTAGCATCCGGCAAAACTACCCCATTTTCTTCTATCGGACTGAGTTCGGAAGCCCCTGGACTCGCCCAACGCCCTCCCAATCCCCAAATCCGAAAACTTCCTACATCAGGAAAAGACCAAACCCCCTTAATGCTTTGCCGCTTAAGATAGATATTGGCCACAAAATCATCTTTTCCTTGCCACTGATCGCGGAAGCTATAAAAACCTCTGGTTTCATCGACAAAAACACGCTCAAAAAGGTCAGCAGGATTTTGTTTCTTGGTGTTCTCAGGATAATAACTCAACAGGAAAGCCGCTTCGTGAGGTGAATGGATGCCAAAGGTGCGATCGCCCTCCATCCCTAAATAGCGGTCAAAAAATGTCATAATCCCCGGCAATAACGAGTCAGGAACCGTTGCTATCCCCAGCGCAAACAAAGAGCTTCCTGCATAGTTGCGATGCCGCCCATAAGTTGCTACGTCCAAGCTATCATTAGTTGCGATCGCTCGCATGAGATATTGTGGTAAAATCCATTGTGCGTTCGCGCCTGTGACCCAATCTTCTCCTAAAACGTTTTGATAACCGATTAGAAAGGGTAAAACGCTCAAAATTAGCGGTTCAGTCGTGTAGTGATCGCCTTCAATCCCAAAACCGCGATCACCCAGAGCAGTGCTGAGATAACGTTGAATGTGCCGTCCAGCCCTTCTAGACAGTTGATAGGGGTCATTCTCAGTAATCTCCGGTTCCTGGAGAATTGCCAAAGCTGCTAATCCTGCCGCGCCTCTAGCTCTGGCACTCCAATTACTAGCAGGGTTGTTATTCCAGCCATTTTTAGGCGAATCTCCCTTAAGCAGCCAATCCGCCTGTCCCGCTAGCCAAAGTGCTATTTTACGTCTGCGTTCTTCATTCCAAGCCGGGTAACACATATCATAAGCGAGAGCAACGCCTGCCACAATGGGAGCGTGTTCTAATAATCTGCGTCCTGGATTTTTCAGGGAATTTTCCACCAGTTGCCACCCTTTTTCAGCAGCTTCTTTGTCTTCGGTGAGAACCGAAAGAAAACAATAACCTGCCGCGTGATATCCCCCATTAGGAACGTAACCATCGTAATAAACCTTTTGAGCGAGGGTTTTGCGAAGTTGAGCAAGAATAGCTTCTCCAGTAGGGGTTTTTGCTCTTTTTCGCAGCATTGGCAATTGGGAGGCACGAAAAGCTAGACGGGGGTGTTCTTTTGCCTCTAGGGGACGGTGATTGGCGACTGGAATCGGCCAAAATGGGGCAATGGTTCCCGTGACACTGCCTGTTAGGGAAAGGTCGTTAAAGGTTCCCTGATAGCTACCGATGAGTTTGCCTCGGTAGGGAACGAGTTCAATGTTGTAGTTTGCTGTTGCTTGGTCGGGTTGCCAAGGATGAAATTGAACTGGCATCTGGACTTGCAAGCGCCACGCATTGGGGGAATTTGGATTAGATAAATTGTTAGCTTCGAGGGTTCCTGGATGGTCGAGGTCTTGATTAAATTTAGGCGCATATCCCCAAACTTCTTTTTGACATTGACCGCGATCGCAAACGAGATCTATCGTCATATCTTGGTAGATAGGTTTTTCTTCCCACAACTTCCATACGCCATGTTTAAGCGTCAAGCGAATATTGCCTGAGAGTTTCGTCAAATCGAGGTTTCTGGCGACAGGAGGTGCAGATCCTCCTAAAAGAAAAGGAACGAGCAAAAGAGCGAAATAATGAGGTTTTATCAAAATAATAAGGCAATTTCATGAGTAAATCTTTAAAATAGAGGAATACAGCCCATCTAATTTACTTATTTTAGTTTGGAGAAGACTTCAGTGGTACAGACACCAGCCAAAACCTTAACTCTCGAAGAGTTTCTGAAGCTACCAGAAACTAAACCTGCCAGTGAGTACATCAATGGGCAAATTATTCAAAAACCAATGCCAAAAGGAAAACATAGCACAATTCAAACTGAACTATCTTCCACTATCAATGGAGTCTTCAAGCCTCAACAGATTGCCTGGGCATTCTCAGAATCACGCTGTACTTTTGGGGGGAAGTCCCTAGTTCCAGATGTATCTGTGTTTACTTGGACTAGGATTCCCTGCGATGAAAATGGTGAAATTGCCGATACTTTCCTACTAGCTCCTGACTGGACAATTGAGATTTTGTCGCCAGAGCAAAGTCGGACGAAGGTTACAAAAAACATTTTGTATTGCCTTAAGCATCAAACTCAGATGGGTTGGCTAATCGATCCAAATGAGCAGTCTGTTTTTGTTTATCTACCCAATCAGTTGCTAGAGGTGTTTGATGAACAGGACGCTGTTCTTCCTGTACCACTCTTCGCCAGTGAACTGCAACTCAGTGTAGGGGATTTGTTTAAATGGCTAATAAAGTAATTCGGCTTTAAAGTCCCCCTTTTTAAGGGGGATTTAGGAGGATCAAAAAAGTTAAGCTTAGAACTAGAAACTTGGGTTACTACTCAATTTAATTTTCGTCTGTCCTTTATTTATTTTCCTCTGTTCAAACCTCTCTCTTTGGCTTCTTTGATGGTTTTGTTAACACGATACTTTTGATGAATAGAATTAACCAATTCAGTCTGGTTATGTTTCTTGGCAACACCCCATAAATCAGCAATGAAATCAAAAGTGCCATCATCATTACGACTCCAACCTAAATCAAATTCTCCCTCAAGCACAGCAACAATATCTGCTCTAACTCTTTGACCATTATCACCACGAACATCTGCCTCACGCTTAACAGCTATTCCCAAGTCACGCAAAGTCTTTATCAAAAGTTCAGCATCAGTTATTTTGCTTCTCAAAGTAGAAAAGTGACCACCTTCTCTAACTTTTGCTTGTGCGCTTTCTTGAACGTCAGACTTGTTATTTCTTGGCAAATCATTACGAACAAGAATTTCCAGAAACTGCTGTCTTGTCATGGGATCTAGATTATTTTTAGCTAATATTTCTTCGATAATTGTTCTTATTTCTGAGTCAATTCGCATTAGCAACAGAACGTAAGATTTCTTTTTTATCTCGCAAATCAATATTGTAGAGGTATTTTTTCAGTTCAGGATCTTTCAATCCTTCCTTAGTTTCAAAATCCCATTGATGCAATAAAACCTCTGATGCTCGTTCATAGAGTTTCGGTCGATCTCTAGGCAACTCCTGAGTCCGATTGAGAATTGCCATCATGGTTAATAATAGGGGATTTCCGGTTAATTCTCGAATAGCTTTTGATTCAGTAATTGCCTTTTGTAAACGCTCTTGTTTAAGGGTTTTATCTTCCCTATTTTGAAAAGCTAAATCATGCCAACGTTGGATAAAATCTTGAATCTGAGTCTTGTCTAAATCTTGTAACATGAAATGCTCAAATCCAGCATTGCTTAGTTCTTCTGCTTTGTAACCTAACCAACGAGAAGTAACAATTATCTGAACTTGAGGATAGTCAATACTAAAGCGTTTGATGTCAGTGATAATTTTCTCTCGCAATTGTGGATCAAAGATTTCATCTAATCCATCAAAAAGAGCGAGCGCTTGACCCTTTTTTAATTTGTCGTCAAGGGAAAGCTGATTCAAATGACAAAAGAGATTACCTTGATGAAAAAATTCGAGAAAATTGTTACATTTATTTTCTTCTTTGTCCCTCGCATAAATACGCAGTTCTATCAAAAGAGGTAAGATAGAAAATGCGCGATCGCTAGGTGCTTTTTCAGTCCAATTTAAGGCTAAATATTGCAATAAACTGGATTTTCCTGCGCCTGGATCACCTAAAAAAACGGTTTTTTTGTGATCAGAAGAATTAACAATATCTAAAACAGGATATAATCGTTCATTAAAATATTCTCGCCGTTTGCGTTCTAGTTCTGCTTCAACCAGTTCCAATTCTGCTTGAGTAATTTCTCCTCTGTCTAGGAGTTCTTGGAGAACTTCTTTAGGGATTTCGTAGAGTTGAGGAATAAATTGTCTGCATCGCCTTACATTTTGCGGCACGAACATCCGCCATAGTTTAATTTGTTCATAGGTTGTAGTGTCTAAACATTCTAATTTTAAGTGTCCATATTCTTTCTTTAATCCTTCTGCATAATTATCTAGATCATAATCTTTTTTAACTCCTGCTATTTCTTGAAGATTTTCGGTATTTTCCTGCTGTGCTTGAGCTAAGAAAATTGTCCGTAATTTATCTGAACTTTCAATAATTTCTTTAACTTTTCTCAGATAAAACTTGCTGACTTTTTCCCAGTTAAGTTGATTAGGTAATGAGTGTAATTTGAGACGTTGCCAAGATTGTGCTAAGGTGAATGTATCGAGAATTTGGCAATCAATAGCAAAGGCATTTCCTAAAATAGCTGCAACTGTTTCATCTTGAATAAAAATCTTGAGGGGTTTTTCATAAGTTTTCACATCATAGTCATTAAGATCAGCCATTTCTAACTGTTGCTGAATAATTTCCAAGAAGGCTTTTAACGCCTTGCCATAGGCTTCTTTTTGGGCATCTTTTTCTGGGAGGTGAAGCACCTTACCGAGACTATTTTTAAAAAATTCCTTACCGTACTCTTTTGCTCCTTCTTTTGCCAACTCCTGCATGATTGCACTAAAGGCAAACCCTGCTGCTTGTGTTACTCCCCAGATAACTAACCAGTCAACCATCAGAATTGTTTCCTCAAATTGCTCATTGCTTCAATTATGCCCAATCTTCATCAAATCGTGGAAAAGATTGTTACATTTTGGGCGCACGCGATGCGCCCCTACTTCCTTCCCTGCGGCAAAATTAACATCCCATCCCCAAACGAATAAAAGCGATATCCTTGCTCAATTGCCACCTGATACAACGCCAGCAATCGTTCTCGTCCTATCAACGCACTGACAAGCATCAACAAGCTCGAACGCGGAAGATGAAAATTGGTAATCATGCCATCGATAACTTGCCAGCGATACCCAGGATAGATAAATAAATCCGTTTTGCCGCGAAACGGTGCAAGCCACTTTTCATTGCTTTGTTTGGCAGCGCTTTCTAAAGACCTTACTACTGTCGTTCCCACTGCAATCACCCGTCCTCCGTTGGCTTTTGTTTGCTGAATTTTTTCAACCGTTGTGGCAGGAACGTCTACCCATTCTTGATGCAGGGAATGTTGGGTAATATCTTCTACTTCTACCGGACGAAAGGTTCCTACCCCAACGTGCAGTGTCAAATAAGTCAGTCCAATGCCTTTAGCACTCAATTGTTCTAATAACGCTTCGGTAAAGTGCAATCCCGCCGTGGGTGCAGCAACAGCACCGAGTTTTTGAGCAAATACCGTTTGATACTGAGACGGTTGTGCTTGGGAATCAGTTACATAGGGTGGGAAAGGAATCTGTCCGACTTGCTCTAAAATTGACCAAAAAGCTGCCTCAGTAGCAAGATCGAAGGCTAAAATGCGTCCTGCTGTGGCTTCGTCTCGTTCTGTCACCGTCGCCTTTAAGGACGTTTCCTTTAAAGGAGCATCAGGAAACCAAATCTCCGTTCCCAGCTTAAACCGCTTTCCCGGCTTAACCAGAGCCAGCCAGTGTAAAGGCGCTTTTTCTTCGAGTAACAGGATCTCAACCGGCGCTCCCGTCGATTTTCGTCCGTAGAGTCGCGCCGGCATCACGCGGGTATTGTTGAGAACAAGCAAATCCCCTGGCAAAAGCCACTGATGTAAGTCCCGAAACACGCTATGAGTATAACTTTTTGCTGAATCAACCACCAAGAGTCGAGAACTATCTCTAGGCGTGGTAGGCGTTTGAGCAATTAACTCGGTGGGCAATTCATAGTCGTAGCTAGACAACAAATGGTCGTCAGTCATTTCCCTGATACCTAATAACTGCTAACTAATCACTGATTGGGTAGTTTCCCCCATTTTAAACGCCCGAAATGGGGAGGAGTCCCCTAGATAACCGAAGGGAATTCTTGGCAGAATAGGAAATGGAGAAAAGGCGACAATAAATGAGCTTGGAAGCAGTGATGGACTATCTTTATTTCTTGGGCAATGCGAGCCTGACCTTGCGCGTCATCGAATATCTACGGGCAATGAACTACGCACCCATATGTGCGATGACAGTCATTCACCAAATTAACGGTTGGATTGTTAAAGTTAAATTCAAAAATTCCCTCACCGTACAACAACATGGGGACTTCCGGGCTTTCATGAACGAGTTAGGCATTCCCTATCAGCCCGAAATTCGCCTGCAAATGGTCTTTTGGAGTTTGGAAACAGGACAATCTCCCATTGAGGTGATGCGCCGCTATCAAGTGGCGATCGTCTCTCACGGATCACCCGATATCAATGATATTGAGGCATTTCGCCAACAATTTACGAGAGGGTTGGGCTATTGTCCTGAAACACTCGCTTGATATTGTTTATTTCAAAATGACTGAGGCAATAATGTTTACTGCGGTGTCAAGGGATTAGCATAACTGCTAAAGCTGCCACCCCAGCCATTAACATCACTCCAGCAGGCATAAATGCACGAGTTTTGAGCAATCGGAGGGTGAAAACGACGATTAAAACCGCCGTTACCCCACGAGCGAGGAGCAATCCCCCAGCGATTCCTTGCAGTTGGAGCAAAGCAGCTACAATCAACAAAATGCCACTGACTGCGCCAGCGAGCAAAGAGGGAATGCTTTTCGCTTTTGCATAGCCTGTGATTCCCCCGATTAAAGCTAAAGCACCGTAAGCGATCGCAGCAACAACTTTTAAATCCATCGATTCATTGAGTAAATTATCAAGTCAATCTTAACGCTCGCTCAAAGTCATACCCAACGCTTTAAAGTTTTTCCGAAATTTCCTCTACAGAAGGTGAAGAACTTAGTAAGTTACCCAGAGGAAATCATCAATGCAGTTAATTTATCGCGGACAAACCTTTGAAACCATGCCTCGCCATGTCACAGCCTCTCCTACCCTGCGTGCAGTTAACTGGCGCTATCAAATGCCTGGAACCACCTATCCTCAAAACGCCATGCCTTCTTCGTCTTATCAAACCCCTCGCGCTATTAATTGGCGCTATACAGATTTTTAGTGAGTACGGGAGAGCCAGTTTTTTACTCCAGCAGCAGTTTCTTCTGGTTTACTATAAAAAGGAAAAACTAAAATACGGCTCTTCCGGCATGGTGAGGGGAAATGTGTAGTAGGATACAAATTCCTGAAAGATGGGTTACGACGGATTGATGATTTCAGGTTAAGTTTGAATGCTTATTACCGTCTAACCCATCCTACGTCAATTAATAAGATTTTATTATCCCCAAGAGTACGGGAGAGCCAGTTACATAACCTAAAAAATCTTGAACGGTTAAATTAGCTGGGTGTTTGTAAATATAAGATAATGTACGTTGATAGGGATAACTTGTCGCTTCTGGCGTTGTACCATCGATAGGGACGATACGTACTGTCGTTTGTTCTGCGACTTGAGGATAGGTAGCATAACTGATTCCATCTTTACCTAATGCCCTTAATATCGGTGTGGTAGCATCTCTATCGAGAGTGATAAAATTAGCTGTATTACCAAAATTACCGCTACGTAAAACTAATTCTTGAAACATTTGGTGAGTTCCACTGGTACTAGGACGGTTGACTACTTTAATAATAGTATTCTCCCCTTTTAACTCTGACCATCGAGTAATTTTACCTTCAAAAATACTCACTAATTGCTCTTTAGTTAAACCCCGACGAAAAAAATTATTAGCGCCTACTACAATAGCGATCGCATCTTGAGTGATGGGAATTGCGACTAAACCTTGTTGTTTTTCTGAGGTAGTTAGAGGTCGAGAAATAGCAGCGATATCAATTTTCCCAGCTAAAAGGTCTTGAATACCTAGATCTGAACTTTTGGCATCAGTATTAACAATTGTATCGGGAAATGTTTGTTGAAAAGCGAATTTTAAAGCTTGATTAATATGTACCATACTGGTAGAACCATTGATACTGATAGTTGTACCACTTGGAACCGTTTCAGGAGAGGGGAAATCAGTAAAAGACTCACTCAGAGGAGGAGACGGTGCTGCTTGATAATGTTGGGGATTGGTGGGTTACGGCGGAAAGTTTTCTTTATAGATACTCTCTATAAAGTTTCTCGTGATGAGCTTATCTTGATTTTAATCCAATAGTTCTAATACAGCTTTAGGATTTAATTTATCTTTAAACCAAATAACTTTAGCCGGTGTATCGGTTAATTTAATGCCTGCTTTTTCTAAATTTAAACGCTCAGATATCGCTAAAATTAAATTTGTTTTCTCCGCTCGACGCACTTGATAGAATTTTTTTTGTAAATAAGCAGGATGCCAGAAACCGACGATTTCGAGTAAATAATCGCGCCCGTCGGGATGAACTAAACGAAAGTCAGGAATCATCACGCTTCCGGGTAAAGGAACTAGATCGACTTCTCGTTCGAGTTGCCAGGGAGTTTGTAGATTTGCCCACTGTTTAGCAAAGGATTCTTCTAACATCGAATCGTAGGTTTTTCCCTGAGAATAGTGACTGACTAATCCGCAGCGATCGTCTAAACTAAAGTAACTGGTTTTAATACCTCCTGTATAAGAATCCTTTGTTTGTAACTTTGTTTTAAGACTCCATTTACTGACGTGTAACAAGGCTGGTATCATTTTAGCTAGAGATAATCCATAGCGGGTACTTGCTTTAAATAAACTAGTTGGCCCATCGATAGTAATCGTAAATCCCGTATCCGCATCCCCTTCAATATACGCCATTAATTGAAACAATTTCAGATAGCGAAAGAGTAATTTATATTCTCCGGGATCGTTGCGGTGGGCGTTAATCACAATTTGACTGGCGCGATAGAAAATTCCCTGCACTTGCGACAAATTGTAGCGATGGATTAGCACCTCTGGCGTGGGAGGTTCAAAGAGCGTTAAAATGCGATTTTCGGGCAAATCGGCATAAAGTCCCCGTTCGATGTCGCTGGGTAGCACTTCCCGATGCAATTCCTCACTCAAGAGACTGGCGAGGGTTTCTAAAAGACGAGAACGGTTTGAGGGAATGGGAACGGCGGTGGCAGCATTGGCAAAAACGCGCTGCCGCAGTTGTTGAGGTTCTAGAGGGCTGATAATTTCAAAGGTGGAAAAGTGATTTTTCAGTAGATGGGCTAGCCCACGTTTGATACGATAGTTGGGGCTGTCGCCTTCTAATTCGAGAAGTTTGCGATCAAGTTGTTTTTGCGGCTTGCCCAAACTTTCATGAAAGCCATCAATTTGTTCTTCTGCAAGGGCGATCGCGTTATTATCTATATTGAGGCGTTTGGGAACGATTGTTTCGCCACTATAACGGTAAATTAATAGATCGGAGGGCAACATAGAAAATTATAAATTACGAATTATGAATATTAAAATGCATTTTGTGCATTAATGCCATTAGTTCTGGATGAATTGTTAACAGAATCTCTCGCTAAAAACTTATGCTGCAACTATCTGAAGTGAGTGTCTATCGTCCCTTAGAATGCCGCCCTGACAGTTATCGAGGCTGGTATCAGCAAGGCAATATTCTAAGAAACCAGGGGCATTATCAAGAAGCTTTAATGAGTTACGAAAAAGCCTTAGAATACTACTATCATGATTATTGGGCTTGGTATAAACGGGGCATGACTTTAGAAGAATTAGAACGCTATGAGGAAGCCATCGAAAGTTACGAAAACGCTTCAGATATTGACCCCAATAACTATTGGGCTTGGTACGATCGCGGTTGCCTTTATCTGCATGAAATGAAAGAATATGATCGCGCTCTTGCGTGTTTTGATAGAGTGTTAACCGTACATCTTGATGACTATTGGGCGCAGTATCGCCAAGGAGAAGCCTATCGCCTCTGGGGAAGGTATGAACAGGCAATTGCCGCCTTTGACTGCGCCTTAGCCATCCGTCCTGACGATTATTGGGGTTGGTACCGTCGCGGAGACTGCCTGCGCGATTGGGGGCAACTAGAACAAGCATTAGACAACTATCAAAAGGCATTAGAAACTAAGCCGCAAGATTATTGGGCGTGGTATCAGCAAGGTCAAATTTTGCAGCAATTAAACCGCTTGCCAGAAGCGATCGCTTGTTACCAGCAGGCATTAGTCGCCGAACCCCAAGACGAATATGCCTGGTACCATCAAGGATGCGCTCAAGCCACTTTAGGAAATAGAGAAGCCGCGATTTATTGCTTAGAAAAAGCGATCGCGCTCTATCCAGAAACCTACAGCGAATTGATTCAAACGAATTCCGTCTTTGACAGTTTGCGGCAACATTCCCGCTTACTGGTATTACTGAACCCGCCGCTTGTTTCTAGTGGCAACGGACAGGTTAAAGCAATATGAAATTTCCAGGCAGAATGCAAAAAAATGTAAAGGGAAGGCTGGCGGGACAGTAAAACGGTATTTACTATAAGGGAGACACTTTTGCCATCAAATCTGGCGAATTAACCCTCATAAACACCAATGGGAAGAAAACTAATTGAATTAGAAGATGGGATTTTAGTGGAAGTAGAAGTCCCAGGAGAGCAAGTCCAAGAGATATCAGGCGGGTTTGCTCAGCAAGTAGAAGGAACTTTGGACAAAGTGCATCCGATGCTAGTCAAAAGTTGCCGTCCAATCATCAAAGCTTGGAAAGAATTAAATCAAGAAATGAAAGTCGAGCAAGCGGAGGTGGAGTTAGGGCTAAGTTTTTCAGGAACCGGAAATCTTTACATCACCCAATCAACGGCAAGTGCTAACTTAAAAATTAAGCTAGTGTTAGTACCTGACAACGAGAAAGAATGACACCGGAAGATTTACAAAAGACAGTCGCCTTAATTACCAGTACCGACCCTAAAAACCGTCAATTTGGGACGGGATTTGTCTTTAGGAGTCGGAGTGCAACTGCCCACCTACTAACTTGCGCTCACGTCATCAAGGCTGTCGGGGGAAGTGAAACCGTACAGATAGAAGGCAGAAAAGCGATTGTCATCGTCACAGGAGAAGAATGGCTAGATTTAGCCGTCTTGCGAGTCGAGGGATGGGGAAGAAAAGAAGAACTGAAGTTAGGAGAAGCTGGAGAGCAAAACAGTGAGTTTTTAACCGCCGGATTTCAAGAATACGGGAATACTCGATTATTAAAGTCATTAAGCGGGAAATTAGAAAATCGAGTCGAGTCAATCTCCCAGAAGCTGGGTGAGAGAGTCAGGGGATGGGAGTTAAATTTGCCAGGGGAAAGCAGTTTACAACGCGGATACAGTGGCGCACCGATTGTGGAAACAAAGAGTAATCAGGTTATAGGCGTGGTGAGTCACCGGGAAGGAGAGGGAAAAAAGGGTTTGGCGATTGATATCAAAGAATTGGGGAAAATTTGGAAGCATATAGACAGTGAACAACTTTATCGAAAACTCTGCCAGTTAGGATACCAGCAACAGGTCAAGTTATTTCAAAGATTAGTGAGCAAGCAAAACCTAGCTGCCTTATTAATCTACGGGCCGCCAGAATACGGGCAAAAATGGCTATTAAATCGTCTGTTGACTCATTATTTTCCAGGCATAGAAAACAGCAAAGTAGTGAACGTAAGTTTGAAGCGTCGGGGGAGAAGTCCTAGTACACAGGTATTAGGGAGAGATTTTCACCGTTTTTTCGGGTTTGAGAATCCAGTCACCTTAGAGGAAGCTACCCAAGCGGTTTATCAATGTTGGCAGACGAGGAATCTGGTTTTGATCTTTCATGATGTGGATTGAAAATCTTCCTGCTAATCTAATTGAAGAAATTGACAGCCAATTCGATAGAATTATTGAAAACAGTGAGGGAGGAATTCCTGAATTAACCCTGGAAGAAATTTCTGCTTGCTGTGGCTATAACTGGATTGAGGAGTCAGGAAAATGGCTGATATATTGAGATATACCGGAAAAAAAATGCCGTCTCAATCTGTACAGAAGGCGGAAAAAATAGCCCCTTATAGCAAGCCTAAATCATTTGAATAAAGTAATTTCTGGATGTAAAATAAAAAGAGCAACTTAAAATCAGCAAAAAAAGGGGGATAGAGTCAGATGCAGGAGGAAATCAAAAAGCTTCTAGAGAGCCTTCAAGAGTTTGT
>JBGTNM010000376.1:0-1549 GCA_041743025.1 Microcystaceae cyanobacterium | reverse complement strand
AGATAGCGACGTACGGTACTCTCACTGAGTCCAAGCTCAAGAGCAATGGCTTGTTGTGCCCATTCTTGCCTATGTAAATTCCAGACTCCATCGTAATTAACTTTGCGTTGAGTGCGGCGTTGTTGGGCTAAGTCTAAAGATGCTTTTGAAGAGAATGGTGGCGATAAGGGAACAATTACTGAACCATCATCACCAGTCCTCGGTATTTGAAAAACGGCTTTCTCGACCACTTTGATGTCTTGTGTATGCTGATTGAACAGTCGCTCCAAGGCTTGACCTAAATTTTGCAGGAGGTGAAAACGGTCAGCCACCTGTATCGCCCCTGGAGAACCCCGTTCCGCTCCCTGCTTATAGGTTTTCGAGCGATCTCGACTAATGACTTCAATCCCAGGATGCGCTTTTAACCATTGGCTGAATGTCAAGGCCTCGCGGTCGGGCAATAAGTCTAGAACTCGGTGTTTTTCCAAGTCGACCAGTATTGTTCCATAAGTCTGACCCTTGCGATAAGCCCAATCATCCACACCTAAAACTTTTAGTTCGGTGATTTCGGGAAGGCTTAGACGACGGATGGATGAGAGTAAAGTTTGACGGCTGACTTGGTAGTTGAGATGGGTCGATAAGCGTTCTCCAGCTTTTCCCCCAAGGGCTAGGGCAATCTGACTTTGTTGAGCCAGCAATCTCTGTGTCTTTCTAGCATAAGGCATGACTATTGGAGCTAATCGTTCAGTGAAGATTTTCTTCGGACAAGCCTGATTTTTACAGAAGAATTTTCTGACCCACAATTGCCAATGCACTTGGTAGATCCCCCAATTGAGATCAACTAAAGTTCTCTCGTAATGGCTATGGATTTTAGTTGAGGACTTTTGGCACATCGGACAACAAGCTTTTGTGTCCGTCGAGGCAATCATCATCTTGATTAAGAGGGAGTTTGGGTTAATCGTCTCCAAAATCAGTTGAAGATAGGCAGGCAAACCTAGTATTTCTGATAGAATATTCATCTCTGTTTCCTCCGAGGAGCTAGAGACTTCTATCTCTACTTTATCCTCTATTCCTCTGATTTACTGGCTTTTTAAGCTAATCTTTCTTTAACCTTGAGTATCCCGCTTTTCTTTCCTCCCTCGTTTCACCAAAAGCTGGCATGAACCCTTCCATGACCGCCAAACAACGCCGAATATCTCGTTTCCGAGAAGCGATGACCGCCCAATTGGCACCTTAATCTTTGCCTTCTCCTGATTTCACCTCGGACTGGATATGTTCCATCCATTTGAAAACCGCTATCAACGCTAGGGTAACACTTTTGTCCTCAATCAATCTCTCAAAAGTTTACGCCAAGAAAGTTTTAAGTTTTGTGCCTTTCTAAAAGTGTTACCCTGTTTTGAACCACGCCCTTTCTCCAAAGTGTTGGTGAGATAATTTTGGCTGATTGATCATCTAAATAGAAATCGTAAACAGGTTCTCCTGATAATTCACAGCGAAGCGGCTCAAGAATTTTAGTGAAGGGATTCCAAACTGCTGTTACAGTCCGTTTCGCTTTCTTTCTTTGCAACTC
>JBGTNM010000375.1:0-12130 GCA_041743025.1 Microcystaceae cyanobacterium | reverse complement strand
ATACTCAATCTTCTCAGCGATAGAGAGGGATTTATCGAGTAATTGGCTGGCTTTCTCTGTATCCTTCAGGTTGATGTATGCTTCGGCAATGGAACTTAAGGCAGAGGCTTTAGAGTCTGAATCCTCAATCTTCTCAGCGATAGAGAGGGATTTATCGAGTAATTGGCTGGCTTTCTCTGTATCCTTCAGGTTGATGTATGCTTCGGCAATGGCAGTTAAAGCAGATGATTCTTGGATTTTATCAATAATTTTCCCTGATTCTGCCCAATGATTATCTTTTGCCAACGCTATTGCAGCTTTACTCTGATGTTCATCACTTCCTACTCGATGAAGACTCAATCGCATTAACTCCCCCCTCACCTGCTGCATTTGTCCCCAAGGAGTCCACAAATAAGCTTGATAGGCAATCAATAAAGCCAAAATCCCTAATATAAGTCCTAAAGTGCCATAAAGCTGTTGCTGGCTGCGCTTAATAAACCGTTCCTTTTGTACCCGTTTTGTCCCAAACATTAAATAGGGTTTTTGACGCTTAATTAACCATAATTCCCGCAAAGTCAGCAAATATCGCTTATTAAACTGACTGCCTATCCATTCATTCACCCGCCTCTCTAACAGTTGATTTGCCTTATCTACCTCCGATAACTCTTTCCCCGCCAAACGCAACAATGCCGGAATGAGGCGCTCGTGAGCGATTTCATACTGGGTTTCTTCATTTTCTGTCACAGGCGTTACTAATCTGACTCCTGCACTCGACAGCCAAGTAATAGCTTCTTCTACTTCATCGGCAGACAAATTATCTTTTAATTTAGCCTGCAAAGCGGCTAAAGTTAACGCACCGACACGCACTTGACGGTCTAGGTCAATTAGGGTTAATAATACTTTTAAGGTCGCCTCATAGCGCGATTTTCCTTCTAATTTCTTCACCGCTAGCGTGGTTTCTAAATAACGACTTAACAACCCTTCTACGCCACCTAGTTTTTGAAAGGCTACCTTGTTAAATGCTCGTTTTTCGCTGGATTGT
Source organism: Microcystaceae cyanobacterium (assembly GCA_041743025.1). Taxonomy (GTDB): domain Bacteria; phylum Cyanobacteriota; class Cyanobacteriia; order Cyanobacteriales; family Microcystaceae; genus JBGTNM01. The sequence continues at coordinate 11,109 of JBGTNM010000375.1, read as the reverse complement.
TGCTGTTCTACTACCCAAGCGAGGATTTGCAGGTTCACAGGCGAAATTAAGCCATCTTCCCCCGCTAGTTCTTGTTGCGCTAATTCAGTCACAAAAGCTCTATCAAATTCTAACTGTTCGGTTTCAGCAATAACCGCCAAAATTTTAGTCGCTGCTTCGGGTTCAAATCTTTCTAAGCGAAAAATATCTTGTGCGCTGAGGGAGTAGTCTAAGGCTTTGTGCAATTCTACCAAGCGATCGCTTAAATCTGCCCGAATACTGACCACAATTTTTACTTTTAGGTTTTCTGTCTGATACCATTGAATCAGCGCCTTGATAAAGGGTTCTCGCTGTTCTTTGCGCTTATAATAGACAAAAAATTGCTCAAATTGGTCAAAAAAGAGGATTAAAGTCTGAGAAGTCGTTTCAACACTGTGCCGAAGAAAGGATATAAAGTCTAAGCTGTGAATATCTTTACCTGATAAGTGCAGTTGATTTTTTAAGGCACTTTCCACACTCTCAAAAGCATCTCGGTTGGTAAAACGCACATAAACAGCGCGATGAGTGCCTTCGGGGGATGACAGTTGTGGTAAAATTCCCGCTTGAATGAGAGAGGTTTTGCCACATCCTGACTCTGCTAAAAGAATACCAAAACGAAAGTTAGGGCTGCTGGCAGTTTCTATTATTTCTTTAATATTACGATTTCGTTGCAATTTACTGAATATTTCAGCATCTTCAACGCCAAAGGCACGTAACCCCTTAATACTCTTTCGTTCACGGGTATCTGCTGTTATATCCCCTTTCGGCGGTAGGGTTTTGACAGCAATTACTAAAGCAGTGAGGAAAATTCCTGCAACCACTAACCGAAAAACTTGCTTGTACCATTGCGGCAGTTCTAGACTATAAAAGTCTTTGAGAAATCGAGGAATGATGCCACCTGGCGTACAAAAGAGAATTAATACGACAATGGTGAATATTAGCAGCGTAAACCAATTGCGTTGACGAATTAACGTGGCAATCCATTGGACAAACTGCGTGAGGGTTTCGGTGAGTTCTTTAATGTTATTAGAAGAAGGCGGTGGCGGAGAATTGGAGGTCATGAGATAATGAGCGAATTAGCCCCTCATTTATAGCTTTTAACGCCTTAAAACGCCATAATGGATTTTATTATTCTCCTCGCTCCACACTGCCATAAAATATAGGTTCTACCCGAATCGCTACAATACTCGACGGGCGCACTACCATATATTCTCCCTGAATATTTTTGATCGGGACGTTGATAAACTCGTCGGAGTCAAATTTCGGCACAATTTCATTACTGTACCACTTCTGAAACTCTTGAATATTGGTAAAGCGCACTTCCTCTCGATGTCCGCTAGAGAGAAGTAGATAAATCGCGTATTCGTCTGGTTTCTTCGGCACGATCCGTCTCCTGGGTTTTTCTCTCTCCCTATTATGCGCGACTAGTTAAACAAGTTGAAGCGTTGTAATAAACTTTCTAACAAAGACGGTAAGGTTTTGCTCAGTTCCGAGGCATTTTTAAACAAGAGATTTTGCTGTAACGGGAAGTCAAAAGGCAAGTTTCCGCTTAAATCGGGGCGTTCCATCTGCACAAGTAAAATTTGTCCGGTTCGCTTGGTTTGCAGCGCGTAACCCAGTTCAATGCAGACATTAGGGTGGGGAATTAAATGAGATTGTTTGTCTGAAGGAATACTGGTAATGGGTGTTGTATCTGCTACAAACAACAGGCTTTTTCGCAGTTTTCGCAGTTGGGTATCACTGAGGCGTAAGGGGCCTTCCTGGGGTCGCTGCGCTTCTACTAAACTAAGGATAAGACGCGATCGCTCGTTCAATTTTTCTAAGGCTGTTTCAATAGTATCCCGTATCGCGTCACTAGCCGCAGGATACTCTTTTTGAGAACTAAAAAAGATAATGGGATCTAATATTGCCGTAATTTCTTGCTTGGTAAAGTAAATCTCGTGAGAAATTAGGTCAATATTCGAGATTGCATAGCCTCCGCTTCCTTCAATGTAAAATTCTACCGTGTACCCTTCGAGGTAGTTCTCAAACCAGACAGACTCCTGCACTGCCTGATTGTCGTCTAAAAAATCGGCTCTCAATCCTGTTTTAAGCAGGCTGTTACGACTCAATCGCAAATCGGGGGGGCGTTTGACAACTTCGCGGATAGGTTCGTATTGCGCTAGATACCAAGCTTTTAGCGCGATGATCGCCATAGATCTTTACTTAGCTAGACGAAAGGTTATTTAGGCATTTTAGCATATTTTGAGACGACGACTGTAAGCGATCGCTTACCTTACCTCAATAATGTTAGAGTTTTTCCAATCAAATTTTGTTTTTAAGCTATTGCAATGACTATGAGGTAATATTGCTTTATTTTGCATTCGACCAACAACAATTCCTGGATGAATTCCAATTTCGTCAGCAAATTGCTGGATTGCTCCCTTACTACGATTGCCTAATTGAATAAAATTATTCCATTCATGAGAAGGAATGAGAAAGTCCGCAGCAAATATATTAGCTTCATCTTCTTTACTCTGTTCGGTAGAATCTTGATGATTGTCAACTTCTAAAAAAACATCCCGTTTACCATGTAATAAGACATGACCTGCTTCATGAAAAAAAGCAAACCAGAAATGGTCATTAGTTTTATAGCGCAAGCTAAGCTGAATTAATGCTTTATTAGGATTTAACCAACGAGTAGCCCCGCAAACTCTCGTCTTAGGAAGCTGTGGAACAAACACTAATGCCACACCTGATTCTGCACACAATCTCACCATTTCTGGCTGAAAGATCTCAGGAGATTGTATTGTCAATAAGCGAATTTGTGTCAGCACCTCTCTAAATTTTCTGTCACTAAATTCAGCACAGTCTATTTCAGATGCTTTAATTTCTCCCCGACGTAACCAAGCTGAAACCGCCCCTCTATCGCTAGTAAAAACAGGAGATTGCCGAAAAGAAACTGATAGATTATTAATCCAAATCGCCTCCCATTGCTCAGGGGAGGCGACAGCGAAAAAATTTAGCACCTCTCGCAATTGCTCAACAGTATCTTGATACAACTTAATCCAACCTAATTCAATTATCGCTTTAACAGGAAGTTGCTTGAGCCATGAGACTTGCTCTTTTAAACGTTTGTTATCTTCTTGCCTCGCCAAAAATTCTCGATAGTGTCGTTCGCGATTATTCCAAAAACTAGCCGAAATCCCTAAAACTTTTTCAAGTTGTAATGCGGTGTCTGGAGTAATCGCTGCTTTGCCATTAACAATTTCACTAATGGTTTTTTTCGGTCGTCCCATACGGGAAGCGAGGTCTGCCTGAGTCATGCCTCTCTCGTCTAATATCTCCTCTAAAGTTTCACCTGGAGGAGAAACATAATCAGGCGTGTATTGATTTTGAACTATGCTACTCATGAGTATCCTTCACGCCGATAATTCTAATAGCCCTTACTTGTGTCCAATCTATTCCCCCGTCTGGTTTTAAAGGAATAGGGTCATCCGCAGGTTCAAAAATGAGTCGATAAGGATGGTCTAAATCTAAGGAAAACTGTCCTGCACAGTCATGTCGTAGTTCATGGCAACGTCCAGGGAGATTCCGCATATCTTCAAGAACGGTTGCTGCCTGCAAGTTATCAAGCCTTTGTCGAATCCGCTTTGCCCTTTTTGTTCCATATTTTTTCTCTAGAAGTCTTTGGTTATTGCATTGCTCTTGAAATTTTTGATTTTTAAATACAATAATCATTGTACATGATCTATATAATTTTGTTAACCCCAGGGGTTAATAATATTTTAGACGCTAAAACCAGCATCAGGTACGAATATCCAGGATTTTACGCTAGAACAGAAATACTATAAGCAGCGCAAGAAACAGATATGTCAAGATAATGTAACAAGTTGAATTATGAGGCACTATGACCCCGCTCAAAATTGCTCCTTACGGTTCTTGGCAATCGCCGATTACCTCCGATCTCATCGTGGCAGGCAGTATTAGCCTCGGTAGTGTAATCTGGGATGGGGATGATATCTATTGGATGGAAGGACGACCCGCCGAAGCAGGACGCAACGTACTGGTCAAGCGATCGCCTGACGGTCAAATCCAAGACGTTACGCCGCCACCGTTTAACGTGCGTACCCGCGTTCACGAGTACGGAGGAGGGTCATTTCTGATAAGTGAAGGAACGGTTTATTTTGTCAATTTTAGTGACCAACGCCTCTACTACCAACGTTTAAATCATCCTCCCCAACCTCTCACCGCAGAGGACAAACGCTGCTATGCTGACCTGATTCTAGATCAAGATCGCGATCGCCTGATCTGCGTCTGTGAAGACCACACTCAAAACGACCAAGAGCCGGAAAATAGCCTTGTCAGCGTTGATATTCAGACAGGTGAAGTAAAAAGCTTAGTCTCAGGTAGTGATTTCTACTCCTCACCTCGTCTTAATAGTGATGGCACACAATTAGCCTGGCTGAGTTGGAACCATCCGAATTTACCTTGGGACGGGACTTATCTCGCTTTGGCGGCGGTTAACCCCGACGGTTCTCTAGGAGAAGCGCGATGTATTGCTGGAGGTGAAGAAGAATCGATTCACGAACCTTGCTGGTCGCCGGACGGTCGGTTATATTTTTCTAGTGACAGAAGTGGCTGGTGGAATCTCTATCGCTATCTGGGTGAGCATAAAATCGAAGCCATCTGCCAGCGAGAGGCAGAGTTTGCCTATCCTCATTGGGTATTCGGACTCTCAACCTATACTTTCGCTGCCTCTGATAAAATTATCTGCACCTACACGCAATACGGTCGCTGGTATTTAGCAAGTTTGAACCCAAACACGCAAGAATTGACCCCGATTGATACTCTCTACACAACTTTCGCCTCTCTACACGCTCAAGGTGAGAAATTGGTCTTGATTGCTGGGTCTGCTAGCGAACCCACTGCTGCTATTTTGCAAGATTTAAAGACAGGGGAAAGTACAATTTTAAAACGCGCTAGCGAAGTGGCGATTGACTCAAGTTACCTATCTCAGCCTGAAGCCACTGCCTTTCCGACCGAAAATGGATTGATCGCTTACGCCTGGTACTATCCTCCCAAAAACCCTAATTACACAGCACACAAAGGCGAATTACCGCCACTTTTAGTCAAAAGTCACGGCGGCCCGACGGCGGCAACCGTACCTAGCTACAGCTTGCGGATTCAGTATTGGACAAGTCGCGGTTTTGGCTATCTCGATGTTAACTATGGCGGCAGTACCGGATTTGGTCGAGAATACCGCCAACGCCTAGATAGACAATGGGGAATTGTCGATGTCGATGATTGTGTCAATGGGGCCAAATATTTAGTACGCCTGGGTAAAGTAGATGGCAACCGTCTTGCCATTTCGGGGGGAAGTGCCGGAGGTTATACAACCTTAGCCGCATTGACCTTTCGCGATACTTTTAAGGCAGGAGCAAGTTACTATGGTGTGAGTGATTTAGAAGCATTAGCCCAAGATACCCATAAGTTCGAGTCGCGCTATTTAGATCGCTTGGTAGGGAAATATCCCGAAGAAAAAGCCGTTTATCAAGCGCGATCGCCTATTTATTTTACCGATCGCCTCTCCACGCCTATTATCTTTTTCCAAGGATTAGAAGATAAAATCGTCCCGCCTAACCAAGCAGAAATGATGGTAGAAGCGTTGAAAAATAGAGGGTTGCCAGTGGCTTATGTTCCTTTTGCAGGCGAACAACACGGCTTCCGACGCGCTGAAACTATTAAACGCGCCTTAGATGGGGAATTTTATTTTTATTCGCGCATTTTTGGCTTTGAACCAGCAGAGCAGTTAGAACCTATCGACATTTTGAACTTTAAATGAACTCACCCGCCGCTAGTAATTTTCAGATCGTGAAGATCATCTAGCCTTTAGTCGGGTGCAGTGATTGGTTATACCCTCGCTTAATTGGGAGCTTAACCACTTTGCGCCCTCGGACAATTTGCTTCTTTCGTAGATCGTCAAATATTGCCTTCAGGTCATAATTGAAGGATTTTGCATATTCTTCTCTGTACTTGTGGATTTCTGCTAAAATTTCGTCTTTGTACATACTTATTCTCCTAAAGGCTCAAATCCTATGAACTCATAAGGCGTACAAATAAATAGTAGCTTATATCCAAGCTCAGAGCTAATTAGCGACAGCTTTCTTTGGATTTGGGCATTTGCCATATGCTTACAATTCCATGTTAGCAGGTAGTCTAAACCGTAAACTGTTGCAATTGCCATATGTAGGGCCAACCTCTACCTCATGCTCGGCAACTCTTCGACCGTGACATAACCGCCTTCTATCGTCTGAATCCGTAAATCATAGCCTCGCAACAACCGCATCCCGATCAAGGGAACGGTTTCTGATTCATTGATGTCGATTGTGCGATACTGCCCATCCCAGATCACATCAGTGATGTAGACTTCAAAGATACAAGAAGTGCCGTCTCCCAATGTTGCAACGTCACGCCCCTTCCAAGTTAAGTCCAGAGCGGCGATAATGCTGGAGGGTAGAGTTAGAAAGCCGGAAAAGCCTGTATCAATCACTACATCCATAAATTGCGTTTTGGCATTATTCCTCACTACAACAGAAAGTGTTGCCTCACAACTTTGATTGACTATGCCACGCATCATAGGGCTTCTTTCAGACTCCGTGCGCCAAAATGGTAAACCGCCCGATGCCCAATTCGGATAAACCAAGTCTGGGCATCGGGATATTGAGCAAGGAGGCGATCGGATGCCGTCACGATGTCGTCAGCAACTTCAAAGGCTCCGGTTTCAATGTCGATCGCTACAATTTTGCCATGATTGCCTGCCTCAACTTGGGGTCGCACCTGAGACTCATAAATTTCATCACCACGTCGAGCAAATTCCTCTTTGCTGTATCGGGGTTGCCGAACTGTCATAGGCTTGACCTTATTTCAACGGTTGCTCCTTTATTTTAACCTGGGGATCACGATGCTTTGACATGATCTCACGCAATAGTTCTGAGATTGTGCGTTACGCTGTCGCTAACGCATCCTACAAGATCGGCGATCGCTGCGTTGTTATGCCGCGTTTTCACCAAATGCCCTGAACTACATCCGTTTAAGCAACTCATCATACTCATCATGTGAGCCAATCCAATACCAGTAAATGCGATCAGACTCCAACAAACCCAGAACACGATAGTTAAGACTGACACGAGCAGAGTAAATCGGTTGTCTCTGACTGACTCGCTTAAATTGAAGGCTAGAGTGATAAGGATCTGCTTGCCAGAGTGCATAGGCTTTTGCAGCCTGCTCCTGAACTGATGCAGGAAGATCGTCAAGTTGCTTACGAAATGTTTTGGTTACGCTTGATTTCATGTTTGAGGGGGAAAAACAGTATCAAGTGGAACCATTTCGCCACTGGCGATCTCTTGTCGTACCATTGCAGCCATCTGATCCCACTGATCGTCTGTCGTCGCGGCAAAACGGGTTTCCCATTTTTGTTCATCTTGCAATTCAGCCAGAAACCGAGCGGCAATCGCATCTTGCTGAGCGGGTGGGAGTTTTTCAATTTGAGCGATCGCCTGTCGAAGCAGTTCAGTCATAGTTCAGGTGTTAGAAATGATTATAACAAGCCTAGTTTAACTAAAACTCCTATCCCAAGCCAGAAACTGTAATTCATGATCGTCGCCACTGGCTAACAGCAAATTTCAGTCCTAAAAACATGATAGAAATAATTGAAATTACCAGTCCTAAATATATAAATATATCTGCAAGGTTAAATATTGGTGTTTTGAATAGTCGAATATCTATAAATTGAGATATTTCATTAAAGAGAATTCGTTCTACAGTGTTACTAATGCTTCCAGCCAGTAGTAATTATATGGCGACACATAAGTCAAATGTAATATGCCTGGCAACAATGGTATTGTTGCTGGTGAGTTTTCCAATTCTAGAGTTGCCCTAACACAATACTGAACTAACAAACCCAGGGCTGCTCCAACAGCAGCAACTATCCACACCAATTGATTTCTAGTCATCATCAAAAACTGGATTTCATAAACTACAAGAACCGCAGGCAGCCTAATTGTTCATTATGATGCACTTGATATTTTACATTAACGCGGTAAACTAATAGCTGGTCAACGATCGCGTCTTATACAACCAACAATGCGGATTTCAGTTAACTGGCTTCGAGAATTAGTCAATTTGACCCTTTCCCCCGAACAATTGGCAGAGACGTTAACCATTGCAGGCATCGAAGTCGAAGCCATAGAAGACCGCCGTCAATTAGCTGATGGCGTAGTAATTGGTAAAATCCTCGAACGTCAACCCCACCCCAATGCGGATAAATTGAGTGTCTGTCAGGTCGATATTGGACAAGAAACGCTGTTAACTATCGTCTGCGGCGCTCCCAATGCCAAGGCTGATATTTTCGTGCCAGTAGCGACAGTTGGGACGTATTTACCCACCGTTGACCTCAAAATCAAGCCAGCCAAACTGCGGGGAGTTAAATCAGAAGGAATGATTTGTTCCTTAGCAGAATTGGGTTTAGCCAAAGAATCCGAAGGCATTCACATCTTGACTGACGATACGCTGCCATTGGGTTCTGACGTTCGCCCTCTGTTGGGACTCGACGACGTTATATTAGATATTTCCCCCACCGCCAATCGTGCTGATGCCCTAAGTATGGTCGGTGTGGCGCGAGAAGTGGCCGCATTAACGGGTGCTACCTTAAATTTACCCCAACCGCCCGAAATTGACTTAAAAACTGATACTGAGTCATTAAAACTCGAAATTGCTAATAATCGCGCCTGTCCCGCTTACCTGGGTACAGTGATTGAAGGGGTGAAAATTGCCCCCTCTCCGCAATGGTTGCAACGGCGCTTAGAAGCAGCAGGAGTGCGCCCAATCAATAATGTGGTCGATATTACCAATTTAATGCTTTTAGAATGGGGACAGCCTCTCCACGCCTTTGATCGCGATCGCTTACAATCTCTCACAGGCGGCAAGACGTTAACCATCGGAGTACGATTTGCCAACGAACAGGAATCTTTAAAAACCCTTGACGGTCAAGAAAGAGCATTAAAACCGCAAAACTTGTTAATTGCTGCCAACAATCGCCCCGTTGCCCTGGCAGGCGTGATGGGAGGACAAGAAAGCGAAGTATTTGAGGGAACAACTAATCTCGTACTAGAAGCCGCCCTGTTTGACTCCGTTACCATTCGCCGTTCCTCCCGCGCCCAAAGTCTTCGCAGTGAATCTTCATCCCGCTACGAACGAGGAGTCAACCCCGTCGAGTTAGAGATAGCCTGCCGAAGGGCGATCGCGCTGATTGAGGAATTAGCAGGCGGAACTGCCGTTAATCAAGTTATTGCCGATGCACGACCCGATTTTTCCGGTCAGTCGATTGAACTGCGCCTAGAACGCCTGCATCACGTTCTCGGCCCCGTCAAGCAAGGAGAGATTGCTGCTGCCGATGTTGAACGGATTTTGAGCGATTTAGGCTGTCAGGTGCAACCTGTTTCGGATAAAGCTGGGGTTTGGTCGGTGACAGTGCCTAGCTACCGCTATCGGGATTTAGAACGAGAAATCGATCTCATCGAAGAGGTGGCCCGCCTCTACGGATATGACAACTTCTGTGACGAACTCCCCGACAAAACCGAACCGGGCAACCTCTCGTTTGAGTATCAGGCGCAACGCAAGGTCAGGGAAGTGTTTCGGGCAGTGGGATTGACCGAAGTGGTGCAGTATTCGCTGGTTAAACCCGACCGGGCAGAAGTGGTTTTGGCAAACCCTTTATTTGTCGAATATTCGGCCCTACGAACGAATTTGCTAGATGGCTTAATTGATGCTTTTGCCTACAACCAATCTCAAGGCAATGGTGCTTTTAACGCCTTTGAACTGGGGCGTACTTTTCGACAAGCGAATGGCGATATTGCGGAAACTGATGTCATTGGGGGCATTTTTGGCGGCGATTGGTTCCCTCAAGGACGCTGGACGCGCAGTGGCAAGCCGTCGCCGATGGCGTGGTACGAAGCGAAAGGTTTGTTAGACAGCGTGTTTGAACGGTTGGGACTGGCAGTAGAATACCAAAGCGACAGCCAAGACGAACGGCTGCATCCCGGACGTACTGCTTCAGTGTGGTTGGACGGCAAGCGGCTAGGAACGTTTGGGCAACTCCATCCCCTCTTGCGTCAACAGCGAGGGCTGACTGAGGCTGTCTATGCTTTTGAACTCAATTTTGAGGTTTTATTGGCTGCACTTCAGCAAGAAACGTTAATTAACCCGCGCTTTCAAGCTTATTCTCCTTATCCAGCCGTTGAACGCGATTTAGCTTTTTTTGCACCTTTGCCAGTATCGGTGGCCGAGTTGACTAGGGCGATCGCATCATCGGCAGGACAGTTACTCGATGGGGTTGAATTGTTTGATGAATATCAGGGGGAAAATGTTCCTACAGGGCAGCGCAGCCTCGCTTTTAGTCTCGCCTATCGCACGAGCGATCGCACATTAACTGATGAAGAAGTCGAACCCGTTCACAATGCCATCCGCAAAGCACTGGTCAGACAATTTCATGTCACCCTTCGCAGTTAAAATTAAGTCGTTTTTATAGGAAACTTATTAATATGCCAAAATACATTCTCTGGGGCAGCTATTGCGAAAATGCCATTGAAAAACGCACCCCTTTTCGTCAAGCTCATCTCGATGGATTAGCCCAACAAAAAGAACAGGGAATTTTAGTCACGTTGGGGCCGACGAAAGATAACACACAAGTTTTTGGCATTTATGATGCTCCTGACGAGGCAACTGTGAAGGAGTTAATCGAAAACGATCCTTATTGGCAAAACGGTATTTGGACAGCCTATGAAGTTAAAGAATGGATACAAGCTTTTTAGGAAGATAGAATATGTAATTATTATACTCTCGGGCCTCTAATCAACCAGCCAATAATTCCGCCGATTGTGCCACTGAAAATTGAACTGACAACAGCAGTTATGGCTCTTCTAGACTGAGTATGATAAATTACCAACAAAAGTACCAATTTAATAAGACTCTTCTTCTAAAATTATTAAAGTTTGTTAGTCCATAGGCTCTCCTCTTAATCAACTTAATTTTTTGGTTTATTCCTTCTACTGC
>JBGTNM010000374.1:0-4137 GCA_041743025.1 Microcystaceae cyanobacterium | reverse complement strand
TATAAATTGCCTCTCATCTCATAATTTTAGACAGATAAACTAAAGTCGAAAAAGCCAATTATTTACCAGCCCATTCCATAGCTAATACTCTTAAAAGAGCTTTCAATCCCAAAATAAAAGGTGCATCGGGGCGAATATCTTCCGCATCGCCTTTATTAAATTCCTTGAGCAACATCGCATCTAGTTCTCTTCTAGTATTGCGATAGAGTTGTTCTTTGTATTTTGCTTCTAAACCCTTTCCTCTTTGATGTTGAGGCATTGGTTTAATATCTTCCAACTCTAATTCTTGAATACCTAAGTTAAATTCATCTACAAAGGTGAATAATTGACCGAGTTCGGGAATTTTGAAGTCTTTAATCGTATCTCCCCATTCTAGTCGGCTATTGTATTTAATTTTCTCGCCGTTAATCTCGCATACTTCTCCTGCAATCAATGGATCTTTTTGTTTTCTGGTCAACCCTTTGAGGCTAGTATCACTAAGAACTAAACCACAGGCTACTTCATCTTTGGGTTTTTGGCTGAGGCGAGTTTTTTCTTCAGCGTCTTCAAAACCAGAACCCCTACTCAACATATAGCTAAATAGCTCGTTTACTTCAGAATTGCGATCAAATTCACCGCTATTATCTAGCCAGTTAAGTAAACGAGAACCATTCCCGCCAACGTAGGTAGGTGTAATTTCGTCTGTGCTATATTTTCCCTCGGCGTGCAGCACTTTTAAGAGAATACCCACATAGTAATAAAGTCCTGCTGTACCAAAAGCGATTAGGCGGACTAAACTCTGAAATTCGGGGTCTTTATCAAAGTTTTTGATTTTATCTCTCAACCATTGTTCACTTCCGTGACGCAACAAGTTGTCGAATTGAGCATAAAAACGCTCTTGTTTTAAGCCTTTCCAGTCTTGAGGGCTTTGCTGAAAACTTTTGCAGAGAAAATTAGTATTAGCCTCAAAAAATTGTGAAATTAACTGACGACCTGCTAATCTAACAGAACACTGATGGACTAACTCATTGTTTTCCCAGATTGAAATATCTGAAGTTCCTCCACCTATATCAATGCACGTACTACGAACAAGATTGTGTTCTTCTTCATCGGCAAAATATTGAGCAAAAGCCAAACTTTCAGTACGAAAATAGTCTAAATTGTCTTGTTCAGGACATAAGTGTTTGATTCCTGTAGACTTATTAAATTTATCTGTTATGTCTTGCCAGGTTCTAACATATCTACGAAGGTCACTTTTAGAGAAGGCAGAAGGATAAGACAAAGCCCATTGAATCTCTTTAATTCCTTTACTGACAGCTAATGCAGAGATATGTAAGACTAAATGTTCTAAAAATAGACGATTAGGTACAAAATTATCCCATTTAAGATCTATTTCTATCCAATCAACATTATTCTTGAAACTGTTAGAACCGACATTAAAAATACGACCATCAAATAAAGCCCGTTCTTTACCTTCGGGACAATGGGTTTTACCTCTGGTAGTTAGAACACTAGAAAAAGGTAGAGGTTTTTCCGAGGGAAGAAAGTTTTCAGGAATAAAATATTCAAATAGTACAGGAATACGAGTATCAGTATCAGCCTCGGTAACTTTGTGATGCAGGGTTTCTAGAGATAGAGGTTCGACTGTACCCTTGCGATTGACATAGATATTGGTGAAAGAAGTTCCAAAGTCTACTCCTACACGCCACTCACCAGTTAAATCGATTCTGGCTGGGGTTTTGAGTAAAATTAAACCAAAGGGCTGACGGTTCTGACTTTGACATAAAATATGGGAAGGATATTTATCTAGTCTGGTTAGTTGATAATTACCCCGTCCCTGTTGGAAGACATGAGGTTCTTTTGCTTGAGGGAAACTGACGTGAAAAGTATCTTCTCCCAAACCTGCATCGTAATAGAAACCATAATATTCTTGCCAACCCTCAGCTTGAAAATGAGGCCACACTTCTAAGATAGGCACGCCGTCAGCTAAAGCATTTTCTTCTTTCAGTGGATAATCTTTATAGATGCGATAATTTTGAGGTTGATTACCATTGCCCGAAAGAGGTAAATCTAACTCAATTCTAACAAACGAGCCATCGCTACTATTGAGAGGAGTTATATTGAGGTGACGGATCAGATCTTCAGGAGTGAAATATTCCAGCAGGATCGGATTTAGGGGAAGTAAAGGGGTAATTCTGCGTTTGTTGAAAATTAAAGGTTGAGTTTCTGGGGGTAAATAACCACCAGGTAAGGCATCTTCAATATCGATAAAGGTTAATTCTGGTAAAAATAAATCCTTAGACTCAATCCAGCGTACATTTTGCCAAATTATTCTACCCGTTTTTAAATCTTCTAACTTTAAAGATGCCAAGGTTTGATCTTGATGTATCCAGATATTTTGGGGTGATTTTCCCCAAGCTTCAGCTATCTGCGGATCGAGGATTAGTAAGTCTTCTACTTTGCCCATCCCTTGACTACCAATCAACCGCACGTTAGATGGTTGCGCTTCGGCTTTAGCAGGCTTGTTAATGTCGTTAAGGACACCACGATTGAGAGATACGCCGAAAAACTGCGGATTATTGCTTAAACTTGGGGCTTGTTTGGTATAAGAACCCAGACTCTTGCAAAATTCGTCAATTAAACCCCTAATTATAGATATTGCGTTCTTTTCTCCTTTATAATTATCCAAATTACAACTTAAATTTTCTAACCACTGCCATAATAAGGCTTTTTCACTCTCGTTAAGGTGATTACCAGTCAGGGGAGATGTTAAACATTTTGTTTCCTCATTCCACCAGGGTAAGCCTTGCCAGTTACCTTCTTCTGAGGAAGCAACTATCGTGCTGGGTGAAGTCATCCCCACGGGTTGATTATTCCATAAGAAAACATAAACTTCTTGCCAAGGATTATTACCATCGAGACTATAAAGAGCATTAACAGGATGAGGTAACAGTTGATATAAAGCTCTACTAAAAGGCTGCTGTTGGCGCAATTTGCTCAAATCAACCAATTGAGCGGTTAAAGGAAATCGTCTGACTTCGGCTAAAGCTACCGCAGCTAACATTCCCTGCCATTGAGCGATCATTTCCCGATGAATCGGATAGTTTTTGTTGTGTAACGCCATCTCTATCGATAGAGGACGCGCCCACATTGTCGGCACAGAACTAACGCTTTTAGTTTCTCCCGAAGCTTGATAATCAAGACTGGTTGCTACATTCTGAAACACCGAGCTTGATTTTAAACTCTCCCAAGTTCCTTTTTTTTCTGGAGGTCTAACATCTGTACCTGGTTTTAATTTCGGTAATATTAAATTAGCCATAGTTTTTAAGTCAAAAGTTAGTTAGGGGCGTTTCGCGAAACGCCCGTACAAAAGTTAAAAGGTAGGGGCGAAGGGCCCTTCGGGTTCGGCAGTCGCTTCAAGTCGGGAAACCCGCCCAACGCGCTGCCTCACCGTTCGCCCTTACAAGGTCTACTAGATGTTGATCGGTCTAAAGCCGACAAGCCTGATATACAGCTTGAGCTAATCCCACCGTGCCGTTATTATTGCCCTGGATATTTTTGGGATGGAGATTGTTTTTAATTCTGGTTGGTTCATCGTTGCGTTGTCTGGTTTTGGCATCGCGATTATCTTCCAGGATCAAATCTTGTAATTTTGTTCCCTCAAGCCGATCGGTTTGGGCAAAAATGCTGTGTTTGAATAATTCAATTCTGTCGCTTTCGCATTGATGAATTTCCTGTAACCAGCGTAAATAGTCTTTACACCAGTTGTTAATTATGGCGATCTCATTTTGCTGCTGGCTGCTGTCAAACTGAAGCGGTTTCTTAGGATCGGCATCATAAAATCTACTCATCCAAGGAGCGAACCTAATGTAGCTTTTAAATCCTTGTTGTTTGGCATTGGTTAATTCTGGAGCAATTTCTGCCAGCCAAGTATAGGCAAATCTAGTGGTACTGCCTAAAATCTTCTGCACGTTGTCGCGATCAGGAATGTCATCCCAATTAATATATTGCGATCGTGAACGAGATAATAAGACAATGGTTTCTTCTTGAGGATGAGTTTCTGTTAGGAAATGTCTGGCAGCCAAACCAGCGTATAATTCAATAAAATGAGGTTGATTGCACTGGGTATTTTTACCAATGCTAAAGTTAACCTTGGCT
>JBGTNM010000373.1:0-15790 GCA_041743025.1 Microcystaceae cyanobacterium | reverse complement strand
AAGTTTTTCCTATTCCTCAACTTTCTTTTGGTTTTCCGAGGCTTATTGCCAAAATTAATGAGTTTGATTGTTTACGTTCTTTAGTCAATTGTTGGGACTACTTTTATTTCTCTTCTGCCTAGAGTGACAGAAGAGAGATATAATATAAAAAAAGCCGATAAATTGATTAGAAGCCTTTTTAAGCCTTCTTGCATAATTAGCCCATATTCTATTCTTCGCAAGGTTCTGGTTACATTCGCGAACAATAATTCCTTCAGCTACGTAACCAAGTAAACGAGAAGCATTGTTATAGTTTGGATGATTTAAAAAAAAGTTAGACAGAGCTAGTTTATTTTCACAATTAAAAGATACAGCACCTACTTGACACAATACATCAAGTAGTTCAGAACCATATTTAGAATTTTCTAAACTCTGAATTGATTTACAACTAAATTCTTCTGATAGATTGATGGAATTGGGATCAGGAAGAATTATATATGTTTCATTTGTTGCCATTTTTATGCAAGTCCAAAAATAGTTGATTTTAATGCAAAAAGAGAAAATAAAGTAACAAAGTGATGAGGAAATTATATTTTTTAGTGTTTCCTCATCCTATTTACTCTTGTTATTTAACAAGGTAGTTACTTCTCCTGATGGTTAGGCTGTTTAAGCTGCTTGCGGTTCGAGCAGTGTGCTTAACTGTTGGATGCCTTTTTGCAGGTGGCGAGTCACTGTCATGGGGCTGATGCCAATTTGCTTGGCGGCTTCTTTGCGGGGCAATTCGTGCAAATAAACGCATTCGATAGCCGCTTGGGTTTTATCTTCCAATTGGCTCATCGCTCGTTGCAGTTGCAGGCGTTCTTCTTCTAATTTTTGCTTAGCGAGATAGCGTTGGTCGGGTAACGTATCGCCAAAGCTGATATAGCAGTCCATTGTCTGGCTGACATTGGCATCCAAACTGACCAGCAAGCGATTTTGCAGTGCGAGTTGGCATTCATGCCATTCATCGACTGAGACTCCTAATGCTATAGCCAGTTCAGGTTCTTTGGGAGGCCGTCCCAGTTCCCCTGCCAACTGCTTGCGAAGTTTTTTGCCTTTGGTGTAGAGTTCTTGCCAGCGTCTGGGAATTCGCATGACACTGCCTTTGTCGCGCAGGTAGTGGAGCATCTCTCCCCGAATATAGGGAATGGCAAAAGAGCTAAACGCGCAACCCTGCTGAGGATTGAAGCGTTCGATAGCGCGAATAAGTCCCAGATAGCCGATTTGTTCTAGGTCTTCGTAGGGTTCGCAACATTGCCGACTGATGCGATGGGCAACTTGACGAACCAAACCGAGGTTTAATTCAACAATTTGATTGCGTAGGCGTAGAGAAGGATGGCGAGAGTAAGCAATCAATAATTCGATGCTTCGTATATTAGCCTGTTGAGTTGTCATGAGTCCTATCAATCCACAATAAAGTTACCGATAGCGATCGAGAGCGAATATTGCCCTGTATCCTTTATCCTATTTTCATCTTTCCTCCCCTTCCGTACTATCGGCAATTTACGGAAATCTCCCGGCAGGTTTCAACTCGTCCCCCCAGAAAATACGTAGATTGTGTGGCGGTATCTTTAAAGAACGTTAATGTTTACTTAGCAGTAAAGCGGTCATTGCCAAATTAATGGCAGCCTTCTGGGTTGGATTTAACGCTCGGACGCTGGCAGCATTCGGTATTCTTGACTAGCCGATTGCCTTTGAATTGGGCTATAAAACGTAAGTAATCCCTCAAGTGATTAAGGAAAAAGACGATGAGTAACACAAGCAACTTCCGTCAAGCCATGCGGGAAGTTAAAGATCAGTCTCTAATCGGCCCCAATGTCATTGCCAATGCCTTACCGTACCTAGGTGGAGGTTTAGTGCTGACTGCCGTTGGCACCTATGGCGGATTGGGAGTTATTACCACTGCACCTAATTTATTTTTTCCCACCTTTATTGCGGCGATTATCGCCCAATTAGTGCTGTTCTTTGTGGCCCGTAATGTCGCCGAAAAAGGCAACAATAGCACTGCTTTACCTTTACTTGCCCTTTATGGCTTGCTTTCAGGCTATAGCCTTAGTGGAATCGTGTTTTTGGCGTTGGGAACGGCAGGTGTTGGCATTAAGGGAGTCGGTATAGCGGCTCTTGGTTGCGGCATTACTTTTATTGTCGCTCGCAGTGTTGGCTCTAACCTGTCTGACCAAGATGGCATGGCTTTGTCCAAAACGATCAGTCTAGGCATAATTGCCCTGGTGGTAGTGATGGTCGGTCAATTGTTGTTTGCCCTTTTCGGTGGTTACACGCCAACTTGGTTAGAAATTGCTATCTCAGGGTTAGGGGTTTTCCTGTTTGCTGGGGCGGCGGTGGTCGATTTTTACATTCTGCCTCGGACATACCGTAACGATCAGTATCTTTCAGCCGCGCTCTCGATGTACCTTACCTACATCAACCTCTTTATCTTTATCTTGCGCTTACTGATTGCCATTAACGGTCGTAGGTAATCGACTACTGATGACAGTCTTGACCTTCTGCTAGAATTCGTAAAGAATTGTAACGAATATTGTCAAAGTAAGTAAGCCATGACCCAATCTACCACCCAACCCACCCAATCCCCCAAACTCGAAGAACCCAAGTTTGGCTTTAATGACTACGCAGAGCGCTTAAATGGACGAGCGGCCATGATTGGCTTCATGTTGACCTTAGCGATTGAATACTTCACGGGCCAAGGCTTACTCGCTTGGTTAGGCTTGCAGTAATTCAATAGAAACCCTCTAGAAACCCGTTTTCTTCAAGAAAACGGGTTTCTAGGAGCGTAAGTTAAGCTGAAATTAGAATTGTTTCTCTCAAACAGGCAACACGATGAATGCTATCTTCCCGCGTTTTTTAAGAACCGCTTATCGCAAAGAACCTATCTCCAGCTTCATCTTAATTGTCGGTGCTGTCGATGCGGCGATTGGGGGTGCTGGTCAGCGATGGACGCTTCTTTCGTTTGGCGTGACCGTTATTCTACTCTCAGTAGTCCTGCGATGGTGGCAACTGCAAAAAGTTCAAGCCGTCGTCTCCCAAGAACCGCCGAGACGGTATTTACCACCGAGTTCTTCGCCAACGCCGCTACCGATGTTAACGCACGAACGGCACCGCCGTTGAGCAAACTAACTTCAACGGCGATCTTTACTACCCGAAAAAAAAACTAAAGAAACAAATTAATGCCCTTAAGACTCTAAAATCTTAAGTTGCAAACCATTTTTCCGGATTGAAGGCGGCTGTCACTCAAAGCCATCTATCCGATTTTAAAATCTGCCTGATGAAACAGCACCAACCATTTTCAGCCGGGAAAAAATACTGGGATGGACTCAGTGTTATCTTGCTGGCTGGGTTAGTAATTTGGGGAACGACCAGTCACGCTCAGCTACCTCCCCAGGAAAAAAAACCCCTTCCCGCCATTGAAGAAACCCAAACGATTACCCCCAATAGCCTGGGAACGGCTCGGCTCGTCTACACACTGCGCGGTCACACAACAACCATTCAATCGTTGGTTTTTAGTCGAGACGGAAAAACGCTAATTAGTGGCGGCGGCACCAACGAACCCTTTTTAAAATTCTGGTCGGTCAGCGAGGGAGAAGAAACCGGTACCATTCGCGCTCAAAGTTCAGCCGTTCTTGCTTTAGCCATGACTCCTAACGGCCAATTTTTGGTTAGCGGTGGAGAGGATGCAGATATTCATTTTTGGTCGTGGCCGAGCAAAGCCAATCCTATCGCCTTTTTCGATCACTACAGTTACGTTTTGTCTCTCGCTATCACCCCTGACAGCCAGATTTTAATTAGTGGTGCGCTAGATGGCATTCGGGTATGGACGTTGAGACCGCCGCATTTACTCTATCAACTGACGGGATTTGGTAATCCTGCCTACTCTTTAGCAGTCCATCCCAACGGCTATCTCTTGGCGAGTGGAGAAGAAGAAGGACGAGTTAGGTTTTGGAATTTGCGTGAAAGAAGCATTGTTTCCGAGTTTTTCCCGCATAAAGAACCCGTATCGGGTTTGGCTATTACACCGGATGGCAAATACTTAATTACGGCTAGCTTCGATGCCACGATTAAAATTTGGGATTTAGCCACTGGAGCCTTAATTCATACGTTAGATGGACATCACGCCAGAATAAGGGCGATCGCATTGAGTCCCGACGGCAAGGTACTCGCCAGTGCCAGTAATGACGGGGTTCGTATTTGGAATGTCGAACAAGGGCGCTTGTTGCGCTACTTAACCGATCACGAAAACTGGGTCAATGCTCTGGCTTTTAGTCCTGACGGGCGCTATCTGGCAAGTGGCGGCTTTGATCGCGTTATCATTCTTTGGGAGATTCCCCCCATTTTTTCCGACCCTCCCCCTTCTAGGGTAGAAACGTTATTCAATGAATACACGTTTCCTTAACGTTAAAAGTGAATAATGAATAGTAATTAGTAAATATTAACTCTTAACTCTTAACTCTTAACTATTAGCTACTGCTATGACTCCCCAAGACCAAAAACACCCCCAAGAAAAAAAAGATCGCGAAATTGTCAACCGTTTGCTACAAGGGGAACCGGATGCCTATCATCTCGCCGAACTCGCTCGCCTTCGCATCCGCTATCAAAACTTTCCAGGAGCGCGAGAAGTTCAACGGGATTTGGATTTGATTTTAAAACAATGGCAGTTGACAGAAGCGCAACTATTTGAAAAAACTCGACAACTGCACGCCACTGGTCAAGTCTATCAACGCCGTCAAGGAGAACAGCAACAAGATTGGAGTTAGAGGAGTCTCAAACATTAGGGAAACTCAGGCGTTGATTAGTTGTCTGTCTCTCCTCTTTTTTGAGAAGATGCTGTAAGATTGTCCAGGCAGTCCAGGTCAAGAATTGATGATGGCTTTCATGACGACTCGTATGCGTGATTGTTTTGCTTTAACTCGATATTGTTCGGTAATTTCTATGCTGCTTTTGCGTTATTGCCTGACGGTGAGTGCCAGTATGGCGATCGCTTTTCCTGTCATGGCACAAGTCGTTGCTCCTGCAAGTGACGCTCCGACTCCCTCGCCCGTCAATCCAACAGGGAGTAACTCAGGTGAAGGAATCGCTCCTTTTGAGTCTGAGGGCAACACACCACAACCCTCTGCTCCCGTCAGCGACCCCCTAACCCCTACTCGTGACACGCCGACTCCCTCACGAGTCAACCCCACAGGAACTAACTCAGGTGAGGAAATCACTCCTTTTGAGTCGGAGGGCAACGAACCTCAACCTGCTATGCTGCCCGTTAGCGACCCGCTAACCCCCTATCCTAACTTTCTCAATCCTAGCGGCAATCTTTTGAACTTTCCCACGCAACCGTCGGAAGTGGAAACGACTGTTCGCCAACCGATCACTCTCGATGAAGCGATCGCCCTGGCCCTGCAAAATAATAAAGGACTGCAAGCCTCTAGACTCGTACTAGAACAGCAACAGGCGAATTTAGAAGCCCAAAGAGCGGCTCTCTTTCCTACTCTTAGTACTGATTTCACCTTCAGTCGCGATAGTAACGAGCAAACGTCGCTAGACGCGCAGGGAAACCTGCAAACTGGTAACACCAGCACTAACGCTCAAGGCAACCTGCAATTGGGCTACGATATCTATTCTGGGGGAGAGCGAGCAGCCAGAATTACCCAAGCTGAACTCCAGGTGCGTCAGCAAAGGCTAGAAGTTGAGCGCATCTCCGAACAAACCCGTTTTGATGCCACCGATCGCTATTACCTTCTACAAAATGCCGACGCTCAGGTGGCGATCGCTCAAGCGTCGGTAGAAGACACAACCCAGAGTTTGCGCGATGCTCGATTGCTCGAACAAGCGGGATTAGGGACGCGCTTTGATGTCTTGAGGGCGGAAGGGGATTTAGCAACGGCTAACGAAGCTCTAACGCGACGGATTTCTGAGCAGCGAACCGCCAGACGGCAGTTGGCCAACGTCGTCAGTGTGGGACAGCACGTCGAGTTAACCGCCGCCAATGAAATTAATCCAGCAGGCACCTGGCCTTCTTCGCTAGAAGAAACTATCGTCCGCGCCTACAAAAATCGTGCTGAGTTAGAACAGCAACTCGTTCAAGGCGAGATCCGCGAGCAGGATCGCTATATTGCCATGTCCCAAGTTATCCCCAGAGTGGATTTTGTTGCCCGATACGGCTACCAAGATGATTTTGACGATGAGACTGAAGTGTTGGAGAACTACAGCTTTCTGGCGAGGATTCGCTGGACGTTTTTTGATGGCGGCAGGGCTTTTGCCCAAGCGAGACAAGCTAATCGCCAAATTGACGAAGCCAACACCGAATTCGCCCGACAGCGCGGTGACATCCGCGTACAAGTCGAACAAGCTTTCTTTGAACTGATCGCCAACCGAGAAAACATTAGCAGTACCCGCGTCAACGTAGCGCGTTTTGAAGAAGCTCTGCGGCTGGCTCGCTTGCGGTTCCAGGCAGGAGTAGGAACCCAAACCGATGTCATTAACGCCCAGCGCGATCTCGCAGATGCTCGTGGACGCTTCTTAGATGCTGTTATCGGCTACAATCGCTCCCTCAATTCTCTGCAACGAGCGGTTAGCAACGTGCCAGATGATCGCTTGTTTGAGTTGCGGTAGGGGCGCATTGCGTGCGCCCTTTTATTGTAGGCGTGCGCCCTTTTATTTTAATCAAATTCGATTCTAACCGGCTCAACCTGCCAAATTTCTCGACAGTATTCACCGATGGTGCGATCGCTGGAAAATTTACCCATGCGAGCGGCATTGAGAATCGACATCCGTGTCCATTTTTCCTGATCGCGGTAAGCTTGGCTGACTTCTTCTTGGCAGTCGATGTAAGCTTGATAGTCTGCTAGCAACAGGTAAGGGTCATGATAGAGTAGCGCATCAACAATCGGCTTAAAAAGATTCTCGTCACCGTGACTAAAATAACCACTCTTTATGCGATCAATGACAGCTTGTAATTCAATATTGCGATTGTAGTATTCTACGGGATGGTAGCCTTTGACTTTGAGCGCGTAGACTTCTTCTGCGGTCAGTCCGAACAAAAAGAAATTCTCTGCACCTGCTTCTTCGCGAATCTCAATATTAGCCCCGTCTAACGTCCCAATTGTCAATGCGCCGTTCATGGCAAATTTCATATTACCCGTTCCAGAGGCTTCCTTGCCGGCGGTGGAAATCTGTTCGGATAAGTCGGCGGCAGGATAGATGCGCTGACCCAAAGAAACATTAAAGTTAGGCACAAAGACGACTTTGAGACGACCTCGCACATCCGGGTCTTTGTTGACGATTTCAGCCACGGCATTAATTAACTTAATAATCAGTTTCGCCATAAAATAGCCGGGGGCTGCCTTACCGCCGAAAATGAACGTCCGAGGCAGAATATCAACGTCAGGGTTCTTTTTGATGCGGTTGTAAAGGCTAATGATATGCAAGACAGCGAGATGCTGACGCTTGTATTCATGAATGCGCTTAACTTGGACATCAAACAGGGAGTTGACATCAACGGGAATATTCGTGTGCTTGAGAATGTAAGTCGCTAATTTTTGCTTGTTGGTTTGCTTGATCTCCCACCAACGCTGACGAAACTCAGGATCATCGATAAAAGCTTCAATTTTCCGCAGATCGTCGAGATTTTTAACCCAACCTTCCCCAATTTTCTCCGAAATCAAGGTAGCTAAGAGGGGATTACACATCAACAGCCAGCGACGCGGGGTAACGCCATTGGTTTTGTTGAAGAATTTTTCGGGCCAGAGTTGGGCAAAGTGCTTGAGGGTATCTTTTTTGAGCAGTTCGGTATGCAAAGCGGCTACGCCATTAATCGCATGACTGCCGACACAGGCGAGGTTAGCCATGCGAATTTGTTTTTCGCCAGATTCCTCAATCAACGACAGGCGCGACAGCAACGCATCATCATCGGGAAACCACGTCCGCACGTCTTTGAGAAAACGGTGATTGATTTCATAGATGATTTCTAAGTGCCGAGGCAGCAAGGCGGCAAAAAGGCTAGCGGGCCAACGTTCTAATGCTTCTGGCATCAGGGTATGGTTGGTGTAAGCGAAGGTTTTTTGGGTGATATCCCAAGCTTTTTCCCAGGCATAATTGTGTTTATCGATCAGCAGCCGCATCAATTCTGCCACTGACACCGCCGGATGGGTATCGTTGAGTTGGATGGCGACTTTGTTATTGAATTTGTCTAAATTGGGGTGCGATTTGAGGTGAATGCGAATGAGATCTTGCAAAGAAGCCGAAACGAAGAAATACTGCTGGGCTAGGCGCAATTCCCGTCCGGCAGGGGTGTTGTCATTGGGATAGAGGACTTTGGAGATGGTTTCAGCATCCATTTTTTCCTCAACGGCGCGGTCGTAGTGTCCGGCATTAAAGGCTTCAAAGTTGAAGGCTTCACTCGCTTCAGCTTTCCAAAGGCGCAGGGGATTGACTGTATTGGTTTTGTAGCCAGGAACGGGAGTATCGTAGGGAATAGCGAGTATAGTGCGTGCCGGAATCCAGACGACTTTGGGTTTGCCTGTTTCATCGTGAATGGTTTCAGTGTGACCGCCTAAGCCAACTTTGACGGTTTCATCGGGGCGGGGCAACTCCCAAGGGTTGCGAAAGCGCAGCCAATTGTCGGGGATTTCTACTTGCCAGCCATCTTGAATAATTTGATGGAAGATGCCAAATTCATAACGAATGCCGTAGCCGATCGCCGGAATTTCTAAAGACGCTAGAGAATCGAGAAAACAAGCTGCTAAACGGCCCAAACCGCCATTTCCTAAGCCAGGATCGGGTTCTTGCTCCAAAATTGCTTCAAAATCTAAGCCAAATTCGGCGATCGCCTGTCGCATTAAGTCGTAAATTCCTAAGTTAAGCAGGTTATTTTCTAAATAGCGACCCATGAGAAATTCGGCTGAGAAGTAGCAGACAATCTTGTTTTGCTGCTCTTTGTAGGTGGCGACGGTTTTGAGAAAGCGCTGTAGCAAGCGATCTCGTACAGTATAGGCTAGGGCAACATAGTAATCGTAGAGGCTAGCATCAGCGCGAGCAATGCCTTGCAGGTAAAACAGGTTGTCCAAAAACGCTTGCTTGAGGGTTTGGGGACTCATCCCCGTGCGATCGTCTTCAATTTGAATGCTGACGGTGCTTAGAGAACCGTCTATTGGGGGGTCGTAGATTTTTTCCATAGCTATATCCTTAATACGCCTTTAGCCTTGTCTAGTATAGTTAAACAACTCCTGCTTAGGATAAACCATCGCTGTCTTGATTGTTGTTAACCTGTCACGCTTTGTTGATATACCGCTACGCGAAGGCAAAAGGCAAAAGGTAATCAATCACTATAACTTCCATTCCCTATTGCCCATTCTCCATTCCCTATTCCCTGTTCACGTCCCCTAAAATTACGGAAGACGCTTCCGTAATCGGGGACTCCCCTGTTCCTTGTTCCCCATTTTTATAACCGTAAAAATCGATGCGGTATTCTGTAATTTTGACCCCCGTTTGCTGCTCGATTTGTTCGATAAAATCGGCGGGAAGTTCGGCATGAATGTCGATAATTTGATGGGTATCGAGACAGTTAATATGGCTGTGAGCGTCACTAATATGACCGTAGAGCCTGCCATCACATCGCTCGACGCATTCTATCACACCCTGACTGGAAAGGGCTTCTAAGTTTTGGTAAACCGAGGTATGGCCGATATTTTTGCCTTGTTGGTTGAGGCGATCATAAATTTCCCTGGCTGAGAGATGTTCCTGTACTTGCCAGAGCAATTCTAGAATGTAGCGTCGCTGGCGGCTGACACGCATTCCAAGTTCTTGACAGCGATCAAGTGCATCGTTTAAAGATTGAATAGGTTGGGTCGTAGTGCCTTGCTCCTTCATGCCATGCGGATTGCTTGATTGCAAGTTGTATAGATTAATTCATACTCATTACCAGTTTAGTCTAGAAATTGAGCAACTGTCGACCTATTTTGTCGTTAAAATTGGCTAAGGTTCCAATATAACAATCCATTCTCCCTGAACTTCTGCCACCCGCTTGCCAGGAAGAGAGGCGGTACAGGTACGGTTCGGCGCATTAATTAAACTCGTTAAAGCTTCAATTTGCTCAAAATTAGCAGATTTTTTGATTTTTTCAGCTAAAAATCGCCTCATAACTCGCCTTTGAATGGCTAGCGGAGAATCTCGCAAATAAACCCGATTTAATTGCCTACGATTAGGAGCGATCGCTTGTTCTAACACCTGTCGCGCCAAACTTTCTAAATACTCTCCCTCAGCCCTTAAAATGTCGGCGGTTTGCGCTAAGGTAACTTCAACCTGGGGATTGAAGTGGTCTTGTAAGTAGGGTAATAATTGAGTGCGGATGCGGTTGCGAGCGTAATAAAGCTTTTGATTAGCAGCATCTTCCCACACAGGCAAGGCAAACTGCTGACAAAATTCCAGCGTTTCGCGCCTCGAAACCTTCAATAAGGGGCGAACAAGTTGAATTTCGGGCGTTAGCGGTCGTTTCCAGACCAGTGCCGAGAGTCCATCGCTGCCAGCCCCTCGCAAAAGATTGTACAGTAATGTTTCAGCGCGATCGCTTAGGGTGTGTCCGGTAACAATCTCAGTCAATCCCTCTGCTTGAGCTATTTCCACCAAAGCTTGATAGCGCCAAGTTCTCGCTGCGGCTTCTGTTTCTTCAATGACAGGAGCAACTTTTAAATAAAAAGGAATTTGCCAAGTTTTTGCTAAATTTTGGACGTGTTCGGCAATTCCTACGTCAGTCTGCCAGCGATGATCGCAGTGAGCGATCGCGATTTGCCAATCCCATTTAGACTGTAGATCGAGCAGTAGTTTCAGCAAGCACAAAGAATCTTGTCCCCCAGAAACGGCAACTAAAATGCGCCGCCCACGAGGAAGTAAGTTTCTCTGCCGCAAGGTGGCATGGACGCTGGCATGAAGACGGGTAAAGGGGAAGGGGGAAAGGGGAAAGGAAAATCTTTGACTGTCAAAAACCATCCATTAAAGTTAACTTGACATAGCACTAGAAGAACCAGCCGTAGGAATGAAGTCCTTTGCCTAATAGGTTAACACCCAGATAACAAACCCAGACTACGACAAAGCCACTCGCGGCTAAAAAGGCAGGTTTGCGCCCTTGCCATCCCTTGGTGATGCGAGCATGGAGATAAGCCGCAAACACCAACCAAGTAATCAATGCCCAAGTTTCTTTGGGATCCCAACTCCAATAGGAACCCCAAGCTTCATTTGCCCAAACTGCCCCAGCGATGATGCCAATTGTCAGCAAGGGAAACCCCAAACCAATGATGCGATAGCTGATATTGTCTAGTGTATCCGCCAAGCTGAGGCGTTGCGGCGATAAGACGGGAGTATCTGCTGCCAAGACGGGAGAAGCAACTGTTTTGAGAACTGCCGTTCCCCCACTGCCATTGCTGTCTTCTGTGTCGAACATCTGAGCGGTTTTCCCATTATGGCTAGTCTGATGCAATTGTAAGTGTTGCAGTCTGTTGCGATAACTGCCCGTGCCGACAGCACTTCCTCGCAATTCGACTTCTTGAGCGCCAGTCACCGCCAGAAACGCGATCGCCAACATCGCACCTACCATGAGTGTCGCATAGCTGAGCATCATTACGCTGACGTGCATCATCAGCCAATTAGACTTCAGTGCCGGAACAAGTGGGGCAGATGACTGCATATCAGAAGGTAGTGCTAGGGCAGCAAACGCCGTAATTCCCATCGCCACAGGGGTTGTAAACACGCCTACCAAGCGGCTGCGACTCATTTGTTCGGCAATCAGATGAGCTGCCGTCACCCCCCAAGCGAGGAAAAATAGAGACTCGTAGAGGTTGCTAATCGGGAAATAGCCTGCTTCTAGCCAACGTGCGCCCAAAAGGGCAGCAAGGCAGAGGTTGGCAATTCCTACCCCTGCCGTTCCCAACGCTTGCAGATAAGGAATTTTGGGAAACGCTGCCCCACTCCAATAAACGAGCATTGTCAGCAGCAGGATTAAAAAGGAACTGTTATCTAAAAAGCTTTGAAGGGAAATTAAATTCATAAGGGCTTCTCTTAAAAAACAGCGACGAGGCACTTAGTCTGGTTTTAGCCGTCGAAAATGCCATCTCTAAGTCTATTGTATGCTTTATGCTTATATCAAAGACTAGATTTCTTTTAAAATTGAGAGAGCTTATTGTGTATTTTTAAGTGCGATCCCTTCGGGGACTGCAAAGCAGCACGCGCCGACTAACTGGAAACAGCAACTATGACTTCAAGCCTAGAACAGCCAACGCCTACTTCCCCTACCACCCTTATCGAACTGCTGCGCCACAGAGCTACTCAAACCCCTGACGGACACGCCTACACCTTCCTGATTGATGGCAAACAGGAAACACCACCACTCACCTATGGGGAACTCGATAGCCAAGCTAGGGCGATCGCGGCTCTCCTTCAACAATACCAGGCTAGAGGCGAACGAGCCTTGCTGCTCTATCCGCAGGGGTTAGAAGTCATTGCAGCCTTTTGCGGTTGCCTGTTGAGTGGCGCGATCGCCATTCCTGTTCCCCCCCCCGAATCAGGCAGACTCAAGCGTACCTTGCCGAGACTGCGAACCATTGTCAGAGATGCCAATGCAGCCTTTGCCTTAACCACTGCCGGAATTTTAGCCTTAATCGAAAATGTCAAAGAAGAATTCCCCGAATTCGACCAAATGCAGTGGATTGACACCGCAACAGTCGCTTCAACGCTCGCTGAGCAATGGCAAGACCCTCAAGTGCAGAAAGACGAGCTAGCCTACCTTCAATATACTTCCGGTTCGACTTCTACTCCCAAAGGAGTCATGCTCAGTCACTTCAATCTAATCCATCACTGCGGCTACCTCCAACAAGCCTGCGGCTACGAAGCAGACAGCATTACCACCACTTGGATGCCTTACTTCCACGATTATGGACTCGTCGAAGGCATGATGGTTCCCCTCTACAACGGAACCCCCTGCTATCTGATGTCTCCCTTTGCTTTTATCAAGCGTCCACTCCAATGGTTGCGAAATATCGGCAAATACCGCGTTACCCACTCCCAAGCTCCCAATTTTGCCTACGATCTCTGTGTCCGTCGCGCTAAAGCCAAAGAACTAGCAGAATTAGACTTAAGCAGTTGGCAAGCGGCTGGCAATGCCGCCGAACCGATCAACCCCAGAGTGATGTCCCAATTTGCGGAAACCTTTGCTCCGTGCGGCTTTCGCTGGGAAACCTTCGCCCCTGCCTACGGACTGGCGGAATATACCCTACTCGTCTCGAACAAACCTAAAGGGACAAAACCCGTTTTGGCAGTTCTTGATGCGGCTGCCCTAGAACGCGATAAAATTGTCGAAACAGATCGCGATCGCCCTTCAGGTGTCCGCTATATTGCCAGTTGCGGACAGTTAGTCGCCGAAACAAAAGTTGCGATTGTCCATCCCGATACCCTGACGCGCTGTCAAAGCGATGAAGTGGGCGAAATTTGGGTTTCTGACCCCAGTATGGCGCAAGGTTACTGGCAGCGTGAAGAAGAAAGCGATCGCACTTTCGCTGCTTACCTCCAAGATACGGGAGAAGGGCCTTTCTTGCGGACGGGTGACTTGGGCTTTCTTAAAGACGGGGAACTCTACATTACTGGACGCATCAAAGACTTAATTATTATTCGCGGGACGAATCACTATCCCCAAGACATCGAGTGGACGGTACAACATCTCAACAGTGCCTTGCGTCCCGATTACGGTGCGGCTTTTTCGATTGAAGATGATGGCGAGGAACGCTTAGTCGTCGTGCAAGAAGTCGAGCGGCGCAGTGGAGAACTAGAAACCGAACAGCTATTAGGAGATATTCGTCAAGAAATCGCCGAACAACATGAAATTATGGTTCATGCTATTGTTTTAGCTAAATCCGGTACAGTTCTCAAAACGGCTAGTGGCAAAATTCAACGCCGCGCCTGCCGCCAGAATTTCTTAGACGGTACGATTAATATTGTGGCCGCTTGGAGTGATAATCCCCAGTTAGTGAATAAATTTAAGTCTTTTGATGACGAGTAGCTTTTTAGGAGGCAATTTTATGTTACAAAATATGACAAGTATAGAGCAAATGTCTGGATAACACCCTAATTATGTGTCTATCGATGCAGTGTAACAATAGTTTGAGAGGATAAGAAAGTGAGATAATAGGGTAAAGTGTCAGACAATATCCATGCCCAGGAAAATTCGAGAGTTGAAAGCTCAGATTGTGCGTGAACGGTTTGTTTATCTGCCCAAGCGTGGCAAGGGCAGCCATGAGCGTTGGCGACATCCTTTGCTCAGAAAAACACTGACAATTCCGGGTAAGGATGGAGATGATGTACCACTCTACCTAGAAAAACAACTAGCAAAGTTACTTACCGCACTCGAAGAGTTAAGGGAGGACGAGAATTCATGAATCGATACAGCATGATTGTTCAATGGTCTGACGAGGATCAGCTTTTCCTAGTCACGATTCCAGAGTTTGCTGAGCTTGTCATGATGCCTTGCACTCACGGCAAAACTCGTGAAGAAGCAATTCATAATGGCGAAGAAGTGATTGAAATGTACTTGGAGGCTTGGCAAGCAGAAGGTGAATCTATACCTGAACCCAGGACACTTCAAATTGCCTGAAGATGTTACAATCGCGTAGGTTTAGATTACGATCATTGTGTACTTTAGCCAGGAAAATTAATCCATGAGCCTCGTTTTAGAGCATGAGACACCGCCTCTTCGCGAAGATGAAACCGGAGTTATTCGAGTTGGGAATTCAAGAGTTTTGCTAGAGACTGTGATCCGAGCATTTCAAGATGGCGCATCCCCTGAGTCCATTGTTCATCGGTATTCAACTCTATCCTTGTCCGATGTCTACAACACAATCGGTTACTATCTCCGACACCAAGATGCTGTAGAGGCGTACTTGAATCAGAGAGAGCAGTTGGCTGAATCTGTACAGCAGCGTTTGTCCAGCATTCAGCCTGATTTGAGTCTGATTCGTTCTCGTTTATTGTTTCAACAGAATCCCTAGCAACAGTGCGATCGCCTTTTCTTGTAGTGGACTGACACAGCTAAAATAAGGCAATAGAAGTGTGAGCATCTTGCTCACAAGGGAAAAAATAGCCAGCTAGAAGCTCGCACTCTCATCAATCTAACGCACCGTTTTAGACGTGTCAGTCCAGTAGAAAGTGTTAGCCCCAAAACTTGTTTAGTGTCAATTCAAATCCAGGAAGCAGATCTTCCCCGCAAAGCACTGTGGGTAATTCTAAAATTTCAGTAGGTTGACCAATTCGATAAATTTCTACTCTCTTTTGTTTCGGATCAATCAGCCATCCAAGCTTTACTCTGTTATCTATGTATTCTTGCATCTTGGTTTGCAGCGTGGCTAAATCATCGCTACTAGAACGCAATTCCACGACAAAATCAGGAGCAATCGGTGAAAACTCGTAGCGTTGCTGTTCTGGGGTGAGACGGTTCCAGCGTTCGTTGACAATCCAAGCAGCATCAGGCGATCGCACTGCATCATTTGGTAAAGTGAAACCTGTAGAAGAGTCGAAAACAACACCCAATTGCGTGCGATCATTCCAATTCCAAAGCTGCGCTGTTAATCCAGAATTTTGTTTTCCTGTCCAAGAATGATACCAAATCCGGTTTATATACCCCACTAACATTTTAAACAAAAGCTAACCAATGATAGTTAGTCAAATTTTTGATGTCTTCTTTCATTTCACCCAGAATATTACAACGTTTTACTAACAATTCTTCAATTTCATCAAT
>JBGTNM010000372.1:0-5766 GCA_041743025.1 Microcystaceae cyanobacterium | reverse complement strand
AAGTTTTTCCTATTCCTCAACTTTCTTTTGGTTTTCCGAGGCTTATTGCCAAAATTAATGAGTTTGATTGTTTACGTTCTTTAGTCAATTGTTGGGACTACTTTTATTTCTCTTCTGCCTAGAGTGACAGAAGAGAGATATCAGTTATCAGTTATCAGTTATCAGTTAGGCTTTCCTCAACGCTTGATAATTATAAAATTTTAGAATTATCTATTTTTCACCTTCTGCCTGCAAAAACGGAAACAACGCAACCACATGAGGAACGGGACGAGGCGGATAAGCGACTAACGACTCTCCTTTGTACGCCAGTGAGGTACTTGCCCCCGAATCAAGCATGATGACATCGCGCAAGCCCAACTGATGCAAGATTTTACCGAGGGAAACTGCATCAATCATATCCTTCGTCACGCCAATCACGGGCTGTCCTGCCTGATTGACCCCCCAAAACGCTCGGTGGCGGTTGGCATCAAAATCAAATAGCGTTCCAAACGCTGCTGGCGGTTGAGGTTTATTGTCCCGTACTAACCACGCCGCGCCGACAAAAGCATCTGCAATCAGTTCTCCGTCAGCAGACTCGGCTTGAATCCCTTTAAAGGTATTGTGGCGATTGGCATCAAATGGCACAAATTTAATGGATTTCCCATCGATTAACACCAAAGGGCGGCTATTTAAGCGAGGATTTTCACTAGCATTGCCAGCAACAAATCCTGTCCCCGGACTCATCACCGGGCCAATCATGGTATTGGAATCAAGGTATTTTAGAGAAAAGAAACCGCCATCGACTGCGGCGACTGCCTGAGTGCCTGCTAAGATTTCTGGGACTTGATAGCGGCTGTTAGCATGAATGGTTCCGGGTTTGCCGCCACTAATAAGAATGATGCCGATGTTATTGACCGTATATTCTTGCTTTTGAATGGGCGTGGCAAAATTAAACTGTTCGTAGGCGACAGGTGCAGGATAGCCTCCCCAAGCTTGGGGTAGAATTTCACGAGTGCGAGATTGTCCGAATCTGCTGATGCTCAGTAAATCAGGAGAATTCCCAGCAAACCTTTCATCAACGTCGCTCATAGAAAACGCCATTTCGTATCCTGCCGCTAGCACCCACTGTTTTACCCTTGCGTCATATTTGCCTTCGGGATAGGTGAAGTAACGGATGGGAATGCCTAAACGTTCCTCTAAAATCTGTTTCGATTCCATCACTTCCTGGCGCAACTGCTCGTCGTCAGCTTCTCGCAAGTCCTTGGGATGGTTGACGGTGTGGGAGGCTATCGTAATTAAAGGGTCTGCCGCCAATATTTTTAACTGTTCCCACGTCAGACTAGACCTCGCCGTTTTTCCGTCCATTTTGGTCACGTAAATCGAAAAAACCGCCGGATAGCCGTATTTTTTGAGCAAAGGATAGACATGCTCGTAATGTCCTCCATAACCGTCATCAAAGGACAACAAGACGGGTTTTTCTGGCAGAGGAATTCCCGTTTGCAGATGAGCCAGCAACCAATCAGGACTAATCGGGGTCATGCCTTGTTCCCGAATGAACTGAAAATGCGCTTCTAATTCTTCTGGGGTGACATCAAAAAAAACCTCCTTTTGCGGGAGGATATCGTGATACATCAAAATGGGAACTTTAGCCAGTTTTGCGTGTTTGTGAATCTGCGGGAAAACTGCGGCAGGAGGAGCCTGCACGGTTGGCAATTGAGGTGAGGATTGCGCTTGAGACTGTTGGAGGAAGCCAAGAAGCTTAAAAGACTGTTTTTCAGGGGTTGGCGAAGTTTCTGAAGCGTTGGGAAAAGAAACTAAGAGATTTTGGCAAGGATGAGGAGTCGGTTCTGTCACTACACTGGCATCGGTAGGGGTTGCTGTTGGCGAAACGGGAACTTGCTCCTCGACGGAATCTGTCACAACACTGGCATCGGTAGGGGTTGCCGTTGGCGAAACGGGAACTTGCGCTATGACAGAAGGCGACGGCAGCGATTGACAGTATTTGATTAAACTATCGGTTATTTGAGTTAGGCGGTCAACAACGGGTTCGGTTGCGGGAGGCGTTGAGGGAGACTCCGAACTTACCCATTGCGACAGAAGCGGCCAAGACAGCGCCAGTGCTGAACTGCCACCGATGCCGACACCAACCACCAGAGCGGCCTTAAGAAATTTCCGCGTGAAAGAGCGCATAGATCAATACCAGAACAACTCACACCATCATTAATAGCTACAATCATACAGGATCTCATGAAATTCAATACACCACAGTGGACATCACCAGTTTTATCAAACGAATGTAAAGAAATTTTACAAAATGTAAAGTTTTGTGTTAAGTTGAGGACGCGGAGGTAAAACTCCGTCCTAATCCAGACTTTTAGTTAATTGTTCGCCAATTTGCTCTTTATTTAGTGAGTTCTGTCTATGCCATTCACTATCGATTCTGCTCGCGGTATTTTCCCCAATACGCTATCGGCAGATGCCGTTCCAGCAACCATTGCTCGCTTTATTCAACTTAGTGCCGAAGACCAACTCGCCTTAATCTGGTTTGCTTACACCGAAATGGGTACAACGATTACCGTTGCTGCCCCTGGTGCTGCTAGCATGGTGCTGGCTGAGGGACTGTTAAAGCAAATTCGTCAAATGCCGCCCCTAGAGCAAAGCCAGGCCATGTGCGACCTAGCTAACCGCGCTGACACGCCTGTTGGCCGCGCCTATGCCATCTTTAGCGCCAATATCAAGTTAGGCTTCTGGTTTCAGTTGGGACAGTGGATGGAACAGGGAAGTGTTGCACCGATTCCCGCAGGCTACAAAATGTCTGCTAATGCCTCATCCGTGCTACAAGCTATCCGGCAACTCGAATCCGGCCAACAAATCACGGTATTGCGAAATGCTGTCGTTGATATGGGCTACGATTCGGGCAAATTAGGTAACTTTACCAGAGTTGCTGAACCCGTTACCCCGCCGCAATCGATGGCACAGCGCACACAAGTTACTATCCAAGGCGTTACCAATCCTACCGTTCTGGATTATATCAATAACATGAACGCCAACGATTTTGATGCAGTCATCAACCTGTTTGTGGCAGATGGCGCGTTGCAACCACCTTTCCAAAAACCGATTGTCGGTCGCGATAACGTCTTGCGCTACCTGCGTGAAGAATGTCAGAACCTTAAACTGATGCCCGAACAAGGCGTTTCTGAACCCGCACAAGATGGCTTCACTCAGGTAAAAGTCACTGGTAAAGTCCAAACGCCTTGGTTTAGTGCCAATGTTGGCATGAACATGGCTTGGCGATTTTTACTCGACCCGCAAGGTAAAATCTTTTTTGTGGCGATTGATTTATTAGCATCTCCCAAAGAGTTGTTAAACTTTATTCGTTAAAAATTCACGTTTCTTAGCTTTGTAAGGTAGATTTTCTTGATTCGTTACCAATCTCCCACTTGGTAACGATTTTTACTAAAAATAATGGTTTTAAGTTTCTTAATTGCAGAATTAGCAGTGAATTAATCAAAAAAATATTAAAATTAAATTTTGGTTATTGCAACTTAAAGATAATCATTCAGAAATATTATCAAGCTGACGTGACTTTTGATTATTTATTCTTCCTTTAGAAAGACGCTCATAAACTTTTTTTTGCTTAAGCTATGGACAGCATTAAAATAGTGCGACCCCTAAAATAGACCAAAAGGAGCTAACTACCATGATGACAAATAGCTGGCTAGCATCTTATCCATACCGGGTTTTGAGTTATCAAAATCAGTGGCTAGAATGGCAAACAAAAATGTACAGAAGTTGGATTGATAGCTTAGGAAAAACCGCTGCTAAAACGACTTCTGCAATGGTTCGTAAAACCGCTCCTAAAGTTGTTGACATGGTTCCTACAAACCTTCCTGTACTCTACAATGCTCCCGAAACCGATTTCGGTTCAGTTAAGCTTTACGAAGAGCGATTAGTTGCTGACAAAAATCGCTTTAAAGCTGGAGAAGTTGCCATTGGTAAAACGGTTAGAGTCGAAACGGCTCGTGCTTCTGTTCCTATTGACAAAGAACGAGTTGTCATTGAGCGTAAAAATTTCACTGATGTAGGCCAACCTGTAGCTCCTGGGGAAGCGAACTTCTATGAAACTGAAGTTCTTCGTCTTCAGATTTATGAAGAAACAGCCAACATTCACAAAGAAGCTTTTGTCAGAGAAGAAGTAACGGTTAAAAAAATCGTAGAGCGCGACACGGTGACAGCCGAAGAAATGCTGCGGTTTGAGGATTTAACGTTAAACGGCGATGGCAATCTTCTTATTGAGCAACAATAATGATTTGCCGATTGTGACGTATTCACGTTTTAATCTTTGCTAATTTTTTGTAGAGGCGTTGTCTGTAACGTCTCTATATTTTTCTTAGACTAGTATTATTACTTGTCATACAGCGTTGAAAGCGTGACAATTTGATAACCTTTTTTCTGAAGTTCAGGCAACACTAATTTAAGCGTTTCCACTGTTTGCTTTCCTCGTTTGCTACAGTTGCCGCCATCGTGAAGAATAATAATTGAACCAGGACGAATATTACTGAGAATAAAAAAACGAGAGAATTGTGTCGATGATCCCCAGAAAGTATCATACGGCCAGATGTTTCCCAAGGCAGTACAATAACCATAATTCTTAGCAGCAAAGTTTACCATCGCGGCATTTCCCCAACCGCCACCGGGACGAAACCAAGTGATTCTAGGATAGTAGATACTTTGTTGAGCAAAATTAAATAGAATTTCATGCGCTTGACTCAGGTTTTCTTGAAAAGCTTGTTGTGTTAAGGCAATTGTTTTTTCATCTTCAGTCATGTGATTGCCAATTTCATGCCCTTTTTCGATAATTGCTGTTACTGCTTGAGGATTTTTTTCGGCATTGCTACTAATTAGAAAAAAGGTAGCTTGAGCATTATTTTTTGTCAGTACTTCTAGAATTTCTTGAGTGCTATTCTCTAAACCTGGCCCGTCATCAATCGTTAAAGCAACTACTTTATTCTGAGTATCGGCAGCAAAGACTGCACCAGGACAGATAAGAGGAAATAAAAAGGCAATCAACCAGCGAGGAGGAAACAGTAAAATAAGAATGATTAACCCTGCGATCGCTAAAATAATTAAACCAAAATTTAAATAAAACATTGAAATTCGGCTCTCTGAGGTGCTTGAGGTAAAATGTTCGTAATGTTAAAAATGCTTGAAAGATGGGTTACGACGGATTGATAATTTCTAGTTAAGTTTGAATAATTACTACCGTCTAATCCATCCTACACCAATTTATAAGATTTTATTATCATCATAAGTACGGGAGAGCCTAGCTATGGCGTATTTATTGACGCAAATCTTCCCACAGCTTGACATATTCGCGCAATCGCGACACACTTATAGATTGTCCCAAATTCAGAGGCAACAGAGAAACCCCTTCCAAACGAGATTGTACCCATCCGTCTCCCCACATCCATTCATGATAGCCGTCGATTCCCTGACTTAACAGCAGCCTCAAACAATAGTCACCGACGACTTCCACTTGATGCTGAATCGGCAACCATCCCAACCAACTCTTAAACGTCAATCCTGCTTCTAAAGTTTCGGGAAGTCCAGAGGAAAGGCGTTGCGGGAACAACCACGCTTTAAGATGGTGCGTTTTGAGCAAACTCTCTCGAATCGTGCTTTCACTGGCTTCTAATTCGATCCGGAGGTGACTTTGTTGAAAGTTGCCGAACATAATCTATCAGCCATTGATAATTGTTTATTGTAAGAGGAGTTTTTGATACTGTG
>JBGTNM010000371.1:0-4856 GCA_041743025.1 Microcystaceae cyanobacterium | reverse complement strand
GGAATAATGCAAAAAGCACAACGATAATCACAGCCTTCGGCAACTCTTAGATATGCGACTCCCTCAGTTGTAGTGCGATAGCGAGGAGTATGTTCATCTGCGATGTAAGTGGGTTCGGCAGAGATTTCTTTAACTTTTTCTCCGGTTTCAACCCGTTCTACGATATCGACAATTTTATGATAGTCCCCTGTTCCAACGACAGCAACGGCTTCCGGCAGTTCTTGCAGGAGTTGCTCTTGGAAATGCTGCGCCATACAGCCAGCAATAATGATTTTTTTATCGGCCTCGGCCAATTCAACTAAGGTTTTTACGGACTCTTCTCTCGCGGCTTGAATAAAACTACATGTATTTACTATAACATAATCTGCTAATTCTTCGTTAGCGTCGACAGAGTAACCTGCTTGCGCCAGCAACCCTAACATATGTTCAGAATCGATGCGGTTTTTTTCGCAACCTAAGTGAGAGATTGCAATGGTTGGCTTGTTGCCCATGCTTTAAGAAAAATGCGTAACCATTTCTATATGTTAAGATATTCTAACATATTCTGGGAAACATAAAACTTATTTTAAGAAATAATTGGCTAAATGATTAATCTATGCTAGGCTCGAAAAGGTCAGTCGTTAACAACCTCTTTTGAATTACAGATATCTACAGTATAAAGAGATTGGGTATACCAGTTGACTTTTAAGAGTTCACTCATTTTGTCAGACTTTGGTAATAATTTCACGACTTCTGTGCCACCTTCAGGCTGCTTTTTCTGTAAATATTGCGTCACAAATTTTTAGCAAGCATTATAGGTAAGCTTTTAGAGTTGTCTCAAAAGTCCAGTACAGATAATTTTGCTTCTACTCGATCATAAAAAGCGATCGCTCTCTCAGGGAAAATATATTTGTTTTTATTGCCCTAGATTCCGTGTACAATAATTAGTTGGCCAACGAAACAGATGTCAAAAAGGTAAACATTGATCCAGTGGACTTGATTAAAATCTTCAATACAGCCCATCCCATTATCGGAGTCGTTCATCTGTGGCCTTTACCAACGTCTGCCCGTTGGGGAGGTAGTCTCAAAGCAGTGATTGAACGGGCGGAACAGGAAGCGACTGCTTTAGCTGCTGGCGGTGTCGATGGCATTATTATCGAAAACTTTTTTGATGCCCCTTTTACTAAATCTCAGGTTGATCCCGCCGTCGTTAGTGCGATGACTTTGATTGTAGATCGAGTCAAGAATTTAATTGTCTTGCCAATTGGTATAAATGTACTGCGAAATGATGCAAGGAGCGGGATGGCGATCGCTACTTGTGTCAATGCTCAATTTATTCGGGTGAATGTCTTAACAGGCGTGATGGCTACCGATCAGGGTATTATTGAAGGCCAAGCCCATGAATTGCTACGTTATCGTCGAGAATTAGGCTGTGATGTGGGTATCTTAGCTGATGTCTTAGTTAAACACGCTCGACCTTTGGGAACGCCAAATTTAACCACTGCCGTACAAGATACCATCGCAAGAGGATTGGCTGATGGTGTAATTTTATCAGGATGGGCCACGGGTAGCCCACCGAATTTAGAAGATTTAGAATTAGCAACGGCTGCGGCAAAAGGAACCCCCGTTTTTATTGGGAGTGGTGCAAGTTGGGAAAACGTTGGTAATCTGATGCAAGCCGCAGATGGAGTAATTGTGGCTAGTTCCCTCAAACGTCAGGGTAAAATCACAGAACCTGTTGATCCGATTCGAGTCGCTCAGTTTGTCGAAGCAGCAAGACAAGTCAGTGAGGCAAAGGAACAAGCAAAGTCATTACAGCCCCTGAAAGTAAAGCATTAAAAAGATTAGCCGTAAAAGGGATAGCTTTAATCAGGTTTCCTGAGGAATTGTGTTTAAATCTCAGAAAAGTATTGTCAGTTCCTCGCTCTAAAAATAAATTTTAGCGTTAAACACGGTTTAGATAAAGGGATCAAGCAAAAGAGAACCTGAAAAACTCAAGACAAAAATTACAAAATGTTACTTAGTTTTTAAGAATCGAGACATTAGGTACCTGTAGCTTTTATCGTCAGATATCGATTAGCTAAGAGATTCGAGGCTAATTCGAGTCATAAGAAAGTCATTTTGTTTAAATTAAGGAGAGCTCAATGCTTGACGCTTTTTCCAGAGCAGTTGTAACTGCTGATGGCAAATCATCCTGTATCGGTGGACAAGAACTAGCCGATCTCAGAAAATTCATCGCTGACGGTAACAAACGTTTAGATGCTGTTAACTGTATAGCCAGCAATGCTAGCTGTATCGTTTCTGACTCCGTAGCTGGAATGATCTGCGAAAACACAGGTCTGATCCAAGCTGGTGGTAACTGCTACCCCAACCGTCGCATGGCTGCTTGCCTGCGTGATGGCGAAATCATCTTACGTTATGTTACCTACGCTTTATTAGCAGGTGATGCATCTGTACTAGATGACCGTTGCTTAAATGGTCTGAAAGAAACCTATGGTGCTTTAGGTGTACCCCTTCAATCTGCTGCTCGTGCAGTTGGTATCATGAAGGCTTGCGCTGTTGCTCACATCAACAACACCGCTACCAAACGCAAAATGGATACTGCTCAAGGTGACTGCTCTGCTTTAGCTGCTGAAGCTGCTAGCTACTTTGATCGGGTTATTTCCGTTCTCAGCTAAGTTATCCCTTTAACATTAAAGCCAATTACTTTCAGATCCATTCGGAGATATCAAAACTATGAAATCTGTTGCTACTACTACTGTTGCTGCGGCTGACTCAGCCGGACGTTTCCCCAGCACCTCGGACTTAGAGTCCTTACAAGGAAGCCTACAACGCGCTAATGCTCGTTTAGAAGCTGCTGAAAAACTCGCTGCTGGTATTGACAAAGTGGCCAAAGAAGCTGGAGATGTTGTTTTCAAGAAATTCCCTTACTTGAAAGAAGCCGGTCAAGCTGGTGAAAACCAAACCAAAGTTGACAAATGCTACCGCGACATCAAACACTACCTACGTTTCATCAACTACAGCTTAGTTGTTGGTGGTACAGGTCCGATCGATGAGTGGGGTATTGCTGGACAGCGTGAAGTTTACCGCGCTCTGAACATACCTACTGCTCCTTATGTAGCTGCTTTTGAATACACTCGCGATCGCGCTTGCGCTCCTCGTGATATGTCTCCCCAAGCTCTACTTGAGTTTCGCTCTTACTTAGACTATGTGATCAACTCTTTCTCATAGTAATCAAGTCTAATTGAACTCTAGGGGACTTTTAGTCAGTTGCTTTGCCTAATATTCGGGTTAAGCGATCGACCGAAAGTCCCCTAAGCTATGGATAATAGATCTAGAAATTATTTTAAAAATATGACGATTGAAGCACTTTTCGAGCAGCTTAAACACCCTAATCCTCATATGAGGGAACGTGCCATGCTCGACCTAGCAGAAGTTCGAGATGAAAATACGATTCCTCGTCTGATGAATCTGTTAGATGAAGCGGATGTTTCCTACCGACGTTCTGCGGTAGTCACTTTGGGTGTAATTGGAGTGGATGCAGTCCCATCTCTAGTAGAAACACTCCTAAACAGCCAAAATACAACCGTTAGAGGCAGTTGTGCCAAAGCTTTAGCCCAAATCTCGCTTAATCATCCTGATCTTCCTTTTCCTGAAATTGGTCTGCAAGGATTGAAGCAATCTCTTAATGATTCCGATCCTGTTGTACATATCGCCTCAGCAATGGCTCTAGGACAAATTGGCGCACCTGCAATCGATATTTTAGTAGAATCTTTAAAAACGACCGATAACCTGGCTCTATCCATTGCAATGATTAATGCTCTTGGGTCAATTGGCGATCGTAGAGGTTTAGAAATATTAACCCAGTTAGCTAATGATGAAACGGTTGATGAGTATCTCCGTGAGTCTGCGACAAGCGCGTTATCTCGTTTAGAGTTTGTCACGAAGTCTTAGAATATAGATCTAGCTCCAAAGATAAAGCTTTCCTTGAAGCTAGATTCGGTAAAAAAAGATAATCGATTTATTTGAGAAACGGTGTTAAGCTGATGCAAAAATGCTGGTCTGCTAAAAAGCTCAACAGCTTACTCGTCTACTGCTACTACAACACTGCGCATAAAGTTGATTCGCTCTTGAAACTCTAGCCCAGAAATTGCCTGTGTAAATTCTTTAGTTTGCTCAGGTAGT
The DNA here is from genome assembly GCA_041743025.1 of Microcystaceae cyanobacterium. Classification (GTDB taxonomy): domain Bacteria; phylum Cyanobacteriota; class Cyanobacteriia; order Cyanobacteriales; family Microcystaceae; genus JBGTNM01. The sequence goes on along the minus strand of JBGTNM010000371.1, from coordinate 692 downwards.
TGATAGTCATCGGGAACTTGGATGATTGTGCCATCTTCCATTCCTCGTGCTAGCAATAACCAAGATTCCATTCTAGCACTGCTGTCGAAGGCAAGATATACACGATCGATCTCAGTATCAGCCCCTGTGATCATGTCCCGTTGAGCTTACAGTTGTTCTTCGGCAGATAAGACACTAATTTGATCAAAAAGCGCATTTCCCATGGTTTCTACAGAAGTGGGAGGAGCCGGTGTTAGATCGTCTTTAATGTTCAAGTAACCATACCAAAGCATAGCTAGTTGAGTATCGGGATCAAAACCGTTAAACAGTTCTAAGGCTCGTTGTGTTGTTGAGTTAGCTGCATAAGTCATAAATCTTCCTATTGCGTCGCAACAAATTATTTTTGATTGTGTAAAGAGAAAAAAAATGTCTCTCTTTTCCTTTACACAACCTAACAAGCTGTTGCAACAAAACAACCTGATAAAAGGTAGATATCAGGTTTACTGCTAGAGACGGATGCCTCATTTGATAGGAGTTTTGGTCTTGTGACAAAAATTCCAAGGCTTGAGCGATTTATCACCAAAGACCCCCGTAAGATAAACAAACGATTAGAATGAGAATAGTTATTAAGAAAAATTACAATATTTAAACAAATGGATCAGGTCAGCCTAGCTTACATCTCTGCTCAACTCGATAGCCCTAACTCTAAAGAT
>JBGTNM010000370.1:0-18247 GCA_041743025.1 Microcystaceae cyanobacterium | reverse complement strand
TCTCCCAGTCTAGCTTCCCATCTTTCTTCAACCACGTACTTGCCGACGGAATGGGTTGAGCGAACTCGATAAGTGCTGGGATACAGTAAAATTGACCGCAGTTTAGCGAAATATCGGCCGGATTCGTTGAGTAAGAGTAAGCAGGCAACCGCAGCAATTGTCAGCTTCATTTCTTGAGTGACCTGCCATCCCTGACAGCCAATAAATTGCTTTTCTGCCAAAAAGACTTGAATGTGTCCCTGAAGTCGCCTTCGTTCATCAGGAGATAGATGAAGATAAATCGGCAGATTCTTTTCGAGGATGGCTTGCCAAAGAGCCGGGAAAGGAAGCTTCTTCAAGCGTTTGCACCGCCAGTGAGCCAAGTAAGAGGAGGCTAAAATGCCAGTGACAATTAGCCCAATGAGTACCAAGACGAGCAGGGTTTCAAGCATTGATTTAATTAAGGATTCAAACTTTAGCCCACTGGCAATTCACCGTATTTTTTCGACCAGAAGACATTTTTAGACTCAAAATAAACGACTTCCTTATGTTTTCTGTCCGTCCTTGCCTGAGAAGATGAACAGAGCAACATCCGCTTTTTAAGTCCCTCCTTCTCATATTCTCGCTCGGCTAATTTTTCTCCACAGACCGGACAAGAATACTCGGTTAATTTCCCAGAAGAAGCAGGCTCTTGGGGTTTTTCTCCGGGCAATTCCCAGGTTTTGTGCCATTTATTGTAAAACATGACCGCCTGACAGTCGGGACACTTGAGAAAGTAATCTTTGTGCAGTTTCTTGGATTGGGAAGGAATCTCGACCATTTTGTGGCAGCATTGGGGACAGGCAATTTTCGATTCCTTTCTCGGTGTTGAGTTTCCTTTTTGGGCAGTTGTGTCAGAACGGGGGATTTTCTCAATCCCTTTGAGTGCCTTTAAAAGTGCCGGAGCAAAGTAAGTCTCATTCCAACTAATAATGTATCGCTCCCAATTCTCTTGCCCCGAAGCGATCGCATCTAGCTTCCCTTCCATCTGAGCCGTAAATTCAGCTTCTAGCAATTCCGGCAAGGTTTTTTCTAAAAAGGCATCGACTTCCAGCCCCAGGGGTGTCGCTTGAAGTTGTCGTTTGTTAACTTCAGCATAACCCCGTTCTTTCAACGTCTTCACTGTCGGCGCAAAGGTCGAGGGACGACCAATTCCCTTGCGTTCCATCACCTGCACTAATTTAGCTTCTGTGTAACGGGGAGGTGGCTGAGTCTGTTTCTTTTCGTGGCTGGCTTCAATTAGGTGTAGTGGCTGTCCTTGGGAGACTTGGGGCAAGAGCGAATCAGCGCCCAGGTCTTTCCAATATTTGGCATAGCCAGCAAAGGCGACCACCTGACCTCTGGCCTGCCAGAATAAGTTGCCCGACTGAGTAATAATACGTGTTTTGCTAATTTGCGCCGCTTTACATTGACTAGCGACGGTTCTCAACCAAATTAGTAGATACAGTTCAAATTCATCGGGGGCAATCTCTTGTTTAAGCTCTGATGACGACTTGCGGATATCAGTCGGTCTAATGGCTTCATGCGCTTCCTGTGCTGTCTTGGCTTGACGGTGGGCGGTCACTTTAGCCGGAACGTTATGGGGATCTTTTTCTTGCAGCCACTGCCTTACTGTCGCACTAAATTGGGGGTCTAGGTGTACCGAATCCGTTCTCATGTAAGTAATGTGTCCCGATTCGTAGAGGTTTTGGGCGACCTGCATCGTTTTTTCGGGATTCCATTTGAGACGGCTTGTTGGTGTACAACTTTTGTTTTATGATAGAAGGAAATTCTGTAGAGGCAAAAATCCTTTGAGTACATTTCAGTGTATAACTTTATTTTCTATACACAGTAGAGTTATCATTTATGTCTCTTTACTTTAATACTGGTTATTCCGAAGCAAGATCGATAGACCACTCAACGCAACTATTTTTATTAGAAATTACTATTTTTCCACTATTATACTTAATTATTTCTTCACAGAAGTACAAGCTTAAATCGCTAGGATGATAGTAAGTATATATCAAAATTTTAAAGTTAACAATTTTTTTTTTCGCAGATAAAGCGATATGAATGTTAGGTAAATTTTTCTCTTGAAGATAGCAGGAGCGAATAGGCTGATCGAAGATGTAAGTTAAAAGAATTTTTAGACGATAAGGTTCTATATAATTAGTTTCAAATCTGATATCTTCAATGGTTATGAGAGGTTTGATATCTATTTTTAAGTCATTGCTATCTAAGTAAATATCACGAATTTCTTCTAAAGATTCATTTAAAGCGATGCCGACTTCTGTTAAGTTAATTTCACTATCAAGGTGAGATAAATTTGGGATAGATGTTGAAAATAAATTTGTTATTGTTTTAGTAAATTCTTTAATTTTTGATAGCTCGACCATCAACTGAGCAATATTTTTATTAAATTCATGCTTATTGCTATCAGGCATATTAGTTTTATCTAACAATTTAACAAAAAGATCTTCATAATCAATCCATTTTTGATTAATTAAAATTATAGATTGTAAAGGTTGAGCGATTTTTTCTCCTAAAGCTAAAAACGAATTATAAACAATTCGATAATGCTGTCTCTTCTCAATCATATTTTCAAGTTTTTGATTGTAGGCATAAAGCTTCCGATCCCGACCGATAATTGCTTCTCGATCGCTTTTTCGTTTAAGTGCAGAACGGATAATGTAATGGATGATTGCTGTACATACGATAACCGAAACTAGAGGAAAAATTGGAAGCCAGAAACCGATGGAGAGTAACAGGAAAAAAATGCCGAATAAACTGATACTTACTAAAAAAATGAGTAATAGTAAGAGATTTATTCGCTCCATCGATACTTGTTTAAAGAAATAGCCTGTAAGTAACCCGCAGACTAATATTACAAAACTAATCCAGTCCAGGGTTCTCTCCACGCCTGTAGTGTAGGTCGATCGTCGAGGACGGCTGAGAGGATGTAGCTGGAGACTTGGGCAATCGCCTCGATTCCGTAGATACGTCGGGGGGAGTCATCCCATTCGGAATTCAGGGGGGTAAGGAATTGGTCGTTCAAACTAGGGGCATAAGCTCCGACGATGACAATCCGATTCCTGAACTTTCCAGCATTGAACTTGCGCTCTAAAATGTTGGAGACGGGAATCATCTCAAAATCGCTCTTACGCCAGTTAACCAAAATTTGATATCCTCCTTCGTCAGCACAAGCGTAAGATCCGCTAAAATTTCTGAATTTCCAAAATACTGAATCGTTTACTTTCAAATGATACTCGTTATTTCGAGCGATTCCATCGATTTTAGCTCCGGTTTGCTGTAGGTATCGTTCAGCTAATGCCCAACTTAAACTCGGAACGGCTGGCTCTTGAGTGATCGGATAAATTAGTCCTCTTCGTTGTACACCATCAGAGTCGTAGACAACCCCGATATCCGCTATTCGCTCTCTTGGAACTGGGGGGGGGGGAAACCAGATCGAAATCTTTATCCCCTTTAATTCCTGCCTGTTTACCGATCGCGAAAAAGTTAGGGTTATTTTTAAAAATAGAGAGGAATTTTTCGTGCCCGAACGGTTCAACACTATTTAGCGCATCGATACCCTGTTGCTGTAACTTCCGTAGTTCCCAGTAGTTCGGCGGTACCGGGTGATCTCGGAAGATATCGATGCCAACGGCTGCGGGATGACTTTTTTCAATTTGGGAGAGGATTTGATAGAGTTGCAAGTCTGAGAGACGATTGGTTTTTAATTTTTCAATATCTGCTTCAGTTATGCCAACTAGAATTATACGCTCATCTCTCGGTTCGTCGGGAGCAAGTTTATAGTAAATATCAAATAAATTTAGCTCTAATTGCTCGAAACTCCCGATTAAACGTAAAATAATAATTAGTAGAGAAATGATAATCGATATAAACCATGAGTCTGTAAATTTATGGGTTATTTTGTTGAACTTCATTAATATTCTGACTTTGGATGAAAGTATTAACTTGAGTTTGTCCTTCTATAATATTCAGCCAGGCATGGATGGTTTTTCCGTATTGGGGTCTGTCTTGGCATAGTAACACGAGAGTTACTAAATACTTCTTACTAGGATCTAACTTAGGTAAGTTCAATACCTTATAATTTGAGTTTACAGCAGCAACTTTCTGTTCGTAAATCTGATTTCGTTTGAATTTGCTCTCAACTTCTGTTATTGTTAAAAGTAACTTTTCAGATTGCTCAGAAACAACTTGATAGAGTAGGAGTGGTTGAGTAAAAGTAATATCTATAGTCAGTCGATCTTGTTCTGTCGTGCCAATGCCAAATAAAGCTAGCTCGCCTAAACGAGTCGGACAACCTCTCGTTCCTTGAGCATTAGTTTTAGGCGGCGGACTCGGTTTCGGTTTAAAATCGGCGTAGACTGGATTGATTGAAGTATTGACAACGATCAAAGAGATGACAACATTTTTTAACATCTTACTGGTTAGGGTTTCGATAATCCTCATCCTCAATATTCTATGGTCTAATGTTGATATAGCTGCTAATTCTGAAGATAGAACCTTTTTACGATCAATTCAATCTCAAATAGAGTCAGGCAATTTATCTGAGGCCACAAGGCTGTTAGAAAAAATTGATGATAGTGCTTATAAGAGAGCTTTGCAGGCTAATATCGCTGCTAGAGTAGGAGATTACGATGCTGCGATCACTCTCTATGACAGTTTACTCGATTATTTCCAGGGTAAGAATCAATACCGTATCGTTTGGAATTATATTCAAGTTCTGAAGGAACGGATGGAATATTACGATTGGCAGTTGAGTCAGGAGTACGATCCGCTTTCACGTCAATCGCTGCAAGAGTCGATCAAGGCTGATAGAAATTTAGCTCTATCCTTAGCACGTAGCTACCGAGAAGACCTAGAAATAGCCATTTTGCTGTGGCAACTCAGCCCTGCTGAAGTTTCTCTCGGTGAGTTGCGAGAGCAGGTTTTAGCCTTAAAAGACTCGCAGCTAAAAGTAGAATCATTGCTGGCCATCAAAGCGGTAGATAAAGCCGTTGAAGTTGCCCAACGGATGAACGAGCCTCGGTTCCTATCTTGGGCTTACGGGGAACGAGGGAAAAAGCAGCTAAAAAGGAGGAAGGTGGCAGATGCGATCGCTTCATTTGACGTAGCGAGAATTGCCGCTAATCAGGTACAGGATTATCTAGCTCTCGCTCGGTGGCAGGGATATTTAGGGAAAGCTCACGCTGCTCAGGGAGAAATTGAGAAAGCAAAATTGAATTATGAAGTAGCAGTAAATGCTATAGAGCAGATTAGAAAAGATCTTGCAGGTTATCGAGTCGATCCTTTACTTATTAAAGAAATACAGCCGATATTACGAGATTATCTAGCTCTGTTACTGAATTCATCCGATCGAGAAAGTTTAATAAAAGCGATCGCCATTCAGAAACTCAGCACCCTCAGTGAATTGGATGCTTATTTTAAAAACCTTTGTAATGTTGATGAAGAGAAAATTTCTCAAGTTAAAACAGATACCGTATACATCCATTCAATTATTCTAGAAGAGCGACTGCATATTATCGTCCAGTCTAAAGAAGGGTATTTCAGTACGAGCATAGCGATCGCTAAACCGGAACTAGAACAGCAACTCTATCGATGGCGGCTGGCTCTAGCCGATCCCTCTGCTGACAGGTATATTGAAGACGGACGAAAATTATACGATTTGTTAATCAGCCCTATCGAGCCACAGATTCAAGGGAAAAAGCGGCTGATATTCGTACAAGATGGTCTATTACGAACCGTGCCGATGGCGGCTCTTATCGACGGAGAGGAATTTTTGATTGAACGGTACGTGATCGCTTATTCCCTCGGATTCAAACTTCAAAGTCCCGATCAAAGGCTGAAAACGGCTTTAGTAGCTGGTTCGAGCGTAACTTCTACCGAAGTCCTCCCTTCAGTCAATCGAGAGGTAATTTCGGTAGGACAACTTCTATCGGCTGATATTCTATCGGGAAATGAATTATCAGAGCGATCGTTTACCGAGAAACTGCAAAGCCGATCTTATGACATTGTTCATGTCGCTACACGCAATTCGATCGTTCCTAATATCGAACAAAGCCGATTTTCTTTAGGAAAGCAAGAAATATCTTTACTGGAGTTCGAGCAAATACTAAGGAATCGTAAGGGGGAAATCACTTTCTTAAATTTAGCAGGGTGCGACACGGCATCAGGGAATTCGATAGCAATATTAGGGCTTACGGGTATAGGCATTCGGTCGGGGATTGTCCATACAGTCGGTTCTCTTTGGGGAATACCTGATGAAACTACAGCGAATTTTATGATACAGTTTTACAAGAATTTGCAGACGACAGAAAATTATGATGACTCATTGCGGCAAGCTCAACTGAATATGATTGAAAATCCGTTATTGCGTCCATATACTTGGGCAGGATTTATCGTTTTGACAAACGAGTAGCACTAGAGTTTATCAATCCCAGAAAAGAGTTTTTTACTTTACTAATAGCAACCATTATGTTTTAAGTGAGGTCAATTGAGAATAACTTATTGTTTTTTTAAAATGACAAGCCTTCTGTTTAGTCTCATAGTTTTTCTTTCTTGTCTATTATTTAATCCTAGTTGGTCATCTGCGATAAAATCAACTACTCAACTCAATAATATTCAACAATCTGAGTCATTTTTCGATAATTATTTTAAATCTTCCCTAGAGAAATTTCATGTGCCTGGTGTTGCTCTCAGTTTAGTCAGAGGTGATACTATCCTCTTAAGCAAAGGATACGGATTAGGCAATCTCGATCAGCGAACGGTAGTCAATCCCGCTCGGACTATCTTTAGAGTCGGTTCGGTTTCCAAGCTACTCACGACTACGGCTGTCCTACAGTTAGCCGATCGCTCAAAGATCAACCTTGACGAAGATGTCAGACCGTATCTCAAAAACCTCCCCCTGAAAAATCCAATTACTTATCCTGTTACCTGGAGGGATCTGTTGACTCATACCGATGGGTTCGATTCGGGTTGGGGAATTGGCTCATTCGCTAGAAGCCCATCGCAAATGTTACCCTTAAAAGATTATATCAGCCGACGTTTGCCGCGACAGCTACATCAACCTGGGCAAGTGTACCTCTACAGTGATGTGGGGATGACCCTTGCGGGCTATCTAGTTGAGAAAGCAACGGGGATACCCTTCGCTCAGTATGTGGAGGATAATATTTTCCAGCCTTTAAAGATGTCACACAGTAGTTTTGGGCAATTCCTGAATTCTAACCTAGCAACGGGATATCGCTATCGTGAAAACCAGTATAGGGCTTTCGAGTATCCCTATATCAACAGTGTGTCGGCTGGAGCATTAAGCACTACGGCTACCGATATGGCACATTTCGCGATCGCTCAATTGCAGGGTGGGATTTATAAGGCGCAGCGAATTTTATCCGATAGAATGGTCGAACAGATGCAATCTCGACAGTTTACCGTACATCCTCTATTCAGTGGCTCTGCCTTCGGATTCTACGAACGTTTCTGGGGAAAGTACCGCATTCTCGAACATGGTGGCCGTATGAGTGGTTATCAGAGCTTACTATTCCTGATTCCGCAAGAAGATATAGGATTTTTCATCACTTGTAATACGGATAATTATGAACTGCTCGATGACTTAGTTACTCGTTTTTTAACTCAGTATTTTCCAAAAGAGGAAGGAGATGTTCGGCCAACCTTACAACAGTCGCAAACGCAATTGAGAGAGTTAGCTGGAACGTATCGTTACAATCGATACGCCCATAACAGTATTGAGAAACTCGGTGCCGTTCTGGGTGAAGCACCTGAAACTAATCTAGTTGCCAATCCTAATCGTTCTCTATCTTTAGGTCAATCGGGACAGCAGTGGCGCGAAGTAAGCCCCATGCTCTTTCAGGAGTCAGAATCGAAACGGCTCATGGCGTTTCCGCTGGAGCGGGAACCTAAATATCTATTCCTCAGCCATTCTGTTTTTAGCGTATTAGAAAAACTTCAGTGGTTCGAGACAGTCACCTTCCAGGTAAGGTTAATTCTCGGTTGTCTGAGCGTGTTTATTTTAGTCTTAATCAAGACTCTTTTGGGTTGGAAGCGATTAAATTTTAGAGATTACCTTGTTTTATGGCTTATTTTAGGCAATTTCTTCTTTATTTTATGTATGGTTTGGTATGTAATCAAGACAGAGTTTTGGGAGTTTTTCTGGGGATTACCTCTGTGGGTTCAAGGGGTTTTACATCTGCCTTTCCTTTCGATTATCTCGTCCTTAATATTATTAATGGTAATTGTGAACACTTGGGCGAAGCTTAGTATCTGTTCGCGTTTTGAAATTCTTTCGCTTATCACGGCCAACGGTCTATTTATCTGGTGTTTACATTATTGGAACTTAATTGGAGTTCGACTATGAGACTTTGGTTTAGTTGTGGGCTTTTATTAGCCAGTCAGATCGAGCCGCTCTGCGCTCAAATTAGTTCCGATCAGACATTGCCGACTCCTTCTCAAGTGATGAGAAATGAGCAGCAAATTTTGATCGACGGAGGGACGCAAAAAGGGAGTAATTTATTCCATAGTTTCGAGCAATTTTCAGTGCGATCGGGGGAAGTTCTCCTATTCAACAATGGTTCTAGCATTTCTAATATCTTCTCTAGGGTGACGGGGCGTATCCCTTCGGAGATCGATGGGATTATCTCCGCCAACGGGACGGCTAATCTATTCTTACTCAACCCCAATGGCATCGTCTTCGGGCCGAACGCCACAATTGCTGTGGGAGGTTCATTCTTCGCAACGACGGCTGATGCGATCCTCTTCTCCGATGGAAGTCGTTTTAGTTCAACTTCCCCTATCGAAAACGTACTGACGGTCAACGTGCCGATCGGTTTGGACTTCTCGGCGAGTAGCGGTTCAATTCAGGTGAACGATGCGGGACATCAACTCTATGTTACCGATCCGATTTTCTCCCCAGCAACGAGGGATTCCCTCACGCCGACGGGTCTGTTCGTCCAACCTGGCAGGACGTTGGGTTTATTCGGAAACGGCTTGACTTTCGATGGCGGTCAAGTTTGGGCGATCTCAGGGCGCGTTGAGCTGGGAAGTATCGCCCAAGGGAGAGTGTATTGGGATGGACAGGGGAATTTTAACTACCAAGATGTTCTATCATTTGGTGATGTCTCCCTAATTAATCGTTCATTGATCGATTCAAGTGGCGTTCAGGGGGGGATGCTGCGCTTACATGGCAAGAATATCTCGCTTTCGGGCGGTTCTGTAGTTCTAGTGCAGAATCTTTCTAGGGAAAAGTCTGGCAATATCGAAATTCACGCGGATACCCTCAATGTCTTGGGGATGGATGCGATCGCTAGTTTCCGCAGTTCGATATCGAATGAAACTTTCTCTGGTGTGGGGGGAGATATAGACATTACCGCACGACGAATCAACGTATTAGATGGTGGTTCTATATCAACCAAAGCCTACCAGTTTGCTAGGGGCGGTAATATCAACCTCGATATTTCAGAAAGTATCACGATCGATAACTATTCACAACTCAGTCCGACATTTTTTAGTTTTATCGCAACTGGAAGTTTTAGTGAAGGAAATGGTGGCAATCTAACGGCTAAAGCTGAAAGAATCGATTTATACAATGCAGGACTGATGGGAACTATTGCTTTAGGGAAAGGAAATGGTGGCAATTTAACACTTTGGGCTAAAGATGTAACAGTTGATGGAGCTTCTACTAAATTACCTAATTTTAGTGCTTTGATTGCCAGTACAGCTAGTTTCGGTAATGCGGGAGATATAATCTTGAATTTAGAGACATTAAATCTAAAGAATGGAGGTACAGTTTCCACCTCAACAATTGCTGAAGGAAATGCTGGTAATATTACTATTAATTCTTCAAGATTAATAAGAATTGAAGGTTTCGATCCAGTGTTTTTTAAAAGTAGTGTTATTGTTGCAGGTGCTTTCAATGAAACGGAAGAGACTCGGGATTTAACCAGATTGAATTCGTTGGTTTCTGGCAAGGCAGGAGGAATTTTAATCAATGCTAATAATATTGAATTAGATAAACGAGGATTTATACAAGTTTATAGCGAAAATATTTTAAATGGCGGTGAAATAAAAATAAATGCTAATATTTTATCTTTAAACAATAATTCTGGTCTTGTCGCTGAAGGTTTTAATCAAGGAGGAGAAATTACTATTAAAAATAATATTTTATTATTAAGTAATAAATCTGGCATTACTGCTACTGGAGTTAATCAAGGAGGAGAAATTACTATTACGAGTAATGAAATATTTTTAACCAATTCTAGCTTTATTGCAAGCTCTAGTGAATTCATAGAATTACTTCCTTTTAGGGGTGTTTTAAAGCCTACACCATCATTTGAAGCCACAATTTCTCAAGGAGGAGGAAACATTACTATTAACTCTAATTTAATTCAAACTAATAATAGCACAATTATAGTTCTTTCTACAAATTCAGGAGACGGAGGAAACTTGTTTATTAAAGCAGAAAAGCTATTATTAAGTGATACTACAGTAGAAGCAACTGCGATACAAGGTAATGGAGGAAATATTAACATTAACAGTCCGATTTTCTTTCAATCATTAGATAGTTCTATCACTGCAAGTTCTCAACTAGGAATTGACGGTACTGTGAATATTGATACAACCCCTTATAACTTTGATGTTTCGACCGTTAAAATCCCCACACAAGTTTCTCCCTCGCAAGTTGCTTTAAAATCTTGTTACGATTATAATCAAAGGCTTACCCAGTCCGGCCAAGGACAAACCCAACGGGATAGTAATCGTGCAGGGCGTACCTTTGACGATCTAATCCCAATGGGTCAAGTTGTAAGCTCTCAAGTGCTGCCCGATGGACGAGTTCAACTGTTAACCTGTCAAGATATTCTAAAATCGAAACTGCCCCAGAATTGAAAAAGAAAGACCTTGAGTTAAATCGTCAAAACCACCATCATGCCCGTTCAAAGCAAACCCATAATTAGTCTGGACGAGCAGTAGCTCCTTATAGCTCAACCTGACACCTACTCCTGTCCCGACGAGCATTTGGGGATCGAGCGATCGCCCTTGACTGTTCCACACATAACCAATATCGAAGAAAGGAAAGCCACTAAATTCAAAGTCATCGTTTTTATAAAACGGGAAACGAACTTCTAAAGTGCCAGCGATACAACTATCGCCCGTCCTGACATTGGTAGTGTAGCCCCTGACGGTGTTGCTAAAGATAAATTGGTTTCCGTTGCGACCGCCGATCGCACACTGCTCGATCGTTGGTAAGCTATTCGGAGTTAGCTGTAAAGCGAGGCGAGTATATATTTGACCTATACCGAAGTTGTAGAGGTACTGGCCCTGCCCTTGCCAATGAAAAAACGTACTGTCAACCTCTTGATTGGATAGTCCAATTGAAAACTGAGAGAGAACGATCGCTAAACTATTAGGCGATCGCTTGATGTAAGTCTGATCTAACCGAATAGCAGTTAGTCTAACGTTAGAGAAAAGTTCATCCTTCAAAACAAAACTTTGACTCTCCCGATGTTCCACACCGAAGCTGAAGTCAAAGCTCTCATTAAATTTCTGCCAGATAGGTTGCGTGAAACGCAGCGAGGCAACGTAACTATCATTTTCAATCTCAAAATCTTTGAAAAAACCATCCACAATATTGCTGTTGCTTTGTTGGTAAGTTAATTCAATGCGTGAGTCAGTCGGTAAGATAGGAATAGTAATCCCTACCAACCAGCGATCAAGTCCCTCAGTAATTTTGTACTCAGCCCGAAACTGCTCACCGCCTCCCGCAATATTATTATTTTCAAGAAAACCTCTGACTCCCCAAGAACCAACAACAGGATTTTCGTCATTGCTTATCTCCGCTCCCACGTTCCATCGAGGGCTTGCTGTAATATCGAGGGCGATTAGTGATTCTTCAGCTTTATCTGATGGAGATACCGTAACTTGTAAATCTTTGACGAGCGGATTGATCAAGAGTAAACTTAACCCTTCTTCCAATCGCTTCTGATTGAGTGGAGGAGTGAGGAAGCGATCAAGCTTCGCTTCGATGTAGTCATTTCTTATCCCCGACGCATTGACCTCGATTTTTGCTGTTCCCTCAATTGCGGTAAACGTGACAGTACCTTCGCTCGTTTGCCCTTCCAATGTAACAAAGGAGGTGAAAAAGCCTCGATCTAAATAGGCTTGAGTTAATTGTTGTTGCAGCAACAGTAGCTTATCTACATTGAAAGGTTGATTGAGGTAAGGGGCTGCGAGCATATCAATTTCCTCTTGAGTGAAAATGCTACTGTTTTCGAGGACGATCCGCCGAACGAGCGGGCTTTCTTGAGCTAAAGATGAATTGCTACCCAAGCCCAAGCATAACCACAAACTGAGGCGTAAAATATTTTTTTTGCTGTTAATCATTTAAAAAGTATTCAATTGAAGTGTTAGTTGAGTTTATTTTTTTACTTGGACGATCTCAGCCCATAGTAGAGTCCCCAAGCTAGATCTACGAAAAATAGCATTTTTGGGATATCTGAGGGAACTTTCCTCCGCCCTGACAACCAATTGTAGAGTGTGCGATCATTCCTCTCCGTAAGTCTCGTCAAAAGATCGATGCAAGCTGACGTATAGTTTTTGTCTTCGGGTTTTACATCATATAATAGCGGAACCCATTTCTTGCAGAATTCATCGAGATTTAAGTGACCTTTGCTCCAATTGAGTAGATCTTCGTACTCTTTAGGAAGTTTCACCATCTATAGTATTCATTCTAATACACTTTTGATTTAAAAAATCAAAAAATGAACTATTGAATGATAATCTCTAGATGGCTTAAAATCAAAACTTGTTCTCGCAATCTCGCTTGATACTTAATGATCGCTCACGAGGATAATACCGAACCAGTACGTCAAAATTTCCACTTTTTGTATATTGATAGTAATGAGGACACTTGTTCTAGAGTCTTTAAGACTTTTGATTCTAGTCCTTTTGCTGAACCTAAAATACTAGAAGATTTTAGGAATAGAACGAGAATTCATCCTAATTACGACTTAATCTTTACCTGTTATTCTAACTTTGAAGAGGGAATTTATGAAATTATTCATTGTAATCTAGATGATGCCTACCCTATCATGAAAAGAATTAAACCTATTAACGGAATAATCTTTGAAGTCAAAACAGGAATGACTAAAAATAGATATAAATGGCATCATTTTTTAGAGGACTTGTCAAGAATTGGTTTACAGAGACTAAACTTTAATAATGGTTTTATCGCTTTTGGCAATCGGTTCAACGATGAAACTAGAGAAATTTTAATGCGTTACAACACCCGGAAAATTATTAAAAAGCTCAAAACCGTCGACCAGCTTAAAGAGGAATTAACTGATTATTTAAATTTAATCAGTGGCTCATCCTTGTTTCAGCTAAATAAATCGATACACCGTAACGAACAGGATTTAGTAGAATACGTCGATCGGAGTATTCATTTTGAGGATGAGAAGCTCCAAAAGAGAACCTTGCATTTAATGAGGCTCATGGTTAACGAGATGGAACGTTACTCCTATCTCGTAACCCTACCAGATATTGATGATTTTTCTCAATTTAGGTAATTTATCGAAGTCGGAAATTTGATTATTATTAAAATAATATAATATACTTAACTAACATTCAGGCTTTATACGATGAGTCGAGAACTTTTTCACTTTTTATACGTTGATAGTAACTACGTCAGTCGGAACGAGATAACTAATCGTTTAAATCAGAATTCTTCAAGATTACATAAAAACTATGATATCAAAATAACTGCTTGTGGTGATTATAAAACAGCTATAAAACTTTTACTACGACATAATTATGATTTTAAATATCAAGAAGCGGCTCAACGTAAGAATCCTGGCCTTAAATTTCCTCTTTTCAATTCTATAATATTTGAAATTAATTCTCCATCTCCTCGAAAAAAGGAAAATTGGCAATATTTAATTAAAAACGCTCAATTAGTTGGATATAAAAGACTTAAATTGACTGATGGATTGATTGCATTTGGCAATCAAACTCAGTTTAGTCCCTGTTCTTTAGAAACTCTCATGGGACTGAATGTAGTTAAAATTTTTTATAAACCTTTTACAATAGAACAGTTTGAGAGCGCGCTCGGTACTTATCTCAATAATCTTGACGGTGCGTATTTAAATGATGATGAAAGAATCGAAAAGGTAAGCTCTAACAAAGAAATAATTTACCGCTACATTCGATATTATGACGAAAATAATGAGATTAAATCCTTACCTTTAGATTCTCTTGAATATAGTTCGGATACTTTTATTACTCGCATCATTGATGACGCTCCCGATCCTGACACCGAGGAGCGCCATTCAACGAACTTGCGGGATTCCCCACATTCAGGGAATGGAGAAAGAGTAAAGTAAGTTTCTCCGTGAGCCAGGTGGGGAGGGATAACAACGGGGGATAGCCCTAATCTTCTAGATAACTACACATAATTATGAACTTCTTGATAGCAACTGAACGTTTTCGGATTGAACTGCCGATCCTAACTCATCTATATTATGGCGACCCAATCAATGTAACGACTTGTTAACGATTTTTTGCAAAATACAGCTACGAAATTATATTTTTGTAGATCGATTTGCAAAAATACTGTATCATTCAATTAACCAAAAAAATGCTGAAGGAGTTAACCCTCCTACAGCTAGCTTTACCTATTCAGAGCTATGATAATACATCAGACAGACTCTCAATCAGTATCGGAAATTGCTGCCGCCCCCCCCTGCACCCACAGATCGCTCACCTACTACCTCTCCTGCGGGGAATACTTCGCGGCTCAAAAACCCTCCTTAACTAAAGACGCATGGAAAGAATTTAAAGCGCGATCAGGTGGTTCCTTCACCGACAACTGCCTGAAGATCCACCGATGGTGGGGCAGCCTTTCGGAACACCTGCAACACGAGCTAGAGAATTCCCCTTTCCCCTCCTACCTGCCCCTGAACGGCACGCTTAACCTGGTTAAAGTTCCAATTGAGTCACTTTCAGAATGTTTGAAAAGGTTTAGAGACTCGCTCTCCGAAGAAGGGGACTTGCCAGCTAAAAACGTTAGCGCGATCGCTAAACTGTTCCACATTAAACGCAAGACTTACCTCGTTCTAGAAGAGATAATGACCCTCGATGACTGGGGGCTAATAGCCAGAAAATTTAAACTAAATCCTGAATCTCTAGCCCCTATCCAACAGCGAGCGCAGCAGTTAGCATTACATGAAACCGTCTTCACCGATCAGGCGGTACAGGCTCTATCCGAGCTTGGATACCACCCATTACGAGTGTTGCCGAAACCGAAGAAGAAATTTACGGAGAGGGATTTAACGGCAAAAGTAGATGAATCTGTCGAATCCTACAGACAGGAGAAAGAGTATTGGCAGCAGGAGTGCGTCAAACTACAGCAACGGATTGAGGAACTTCAAATGTTGGAAGGACGCGAACTGAATGGAAACGGATCTTCCCCAGACGAGCGCGTCGTCGATGATTTCGTCGCTATGTATGCAGAGGAAGTTGGGGAAGTCGGCCACTCTCTAGAAGCCAAATCCGAAATCGCGCTACTTGAATCGAGGGAACGAGCAATCGCCCAAGAGGAAAACACCGGAAACTACAATTATACGCCCGGTTATAGCAACCCAACCTTCACTGGTGAAGAACCAATAATCGGGCACGAAGAAATCCGACTCAAGCAGAAGTCAGAGGGGGATAGTGTAAAGGAAGAAACTCAAGAAGTCGATCTAGCTAAGAAGGTTGCCGGAACGAGTGAGTCTTCAATCGCTAGCCTCAAGGATCTTAAAGGGTGTAGCGCGATCGCTCTTTTCGATAAAGGTTGGCAACCTGGCGAGTTGATGGGGCAGAATGGATCGGGACGCACCGTTTGGTTTAAGAAAGCCGAAAATAATAAACTGTATTCTTACCCCTTCAATCAGGTACAGGTACAGGTTCCTGAGTACGGCGACCGTTACTATCTCTTGAGCGAGTTCATTGAAGAACAACATTTAAAGGTGGAAGACAAGAAAAACCAACGAGGATTCCTCGATCTTTTATCGAAGTAGAAAGCGATTGCACAGATGGCTCAAAAACTCTGTACTGCACCCTTGGCGAGGCAATTACAGAGGAGAACTGGGACGCGATCGCCGAGTTGATAACCAAAAAACTGGGACTTGATGAAGGACAGATTAAGAAAATCAAACTTACTTCCCAAGCGATCGCACAAGGAGAAGACCTAAACACAGACCATCTGGTAATCGCTTTAAGTCGCAACGACTATGACATCGACAAGTTATTTCCTCCCCCCAAAGCCAAAGCGTACAAACCCGAAGAGATCGAGCGAATCAAGCAAGAAGCCAAAGCGCAAGCCCTTACTGAAGCCAGAGAACAAGTGATGGCCGAAATTCAGCCTCGCCTTAAGGCATTGGAAGATGAACGCCAGAGCGATCGCACTTTGATCGAGCAGCTTCAGGAGCAGTTGCAGCAACTCCAGACCTTGATACAGCGATCGCCGACTCAACAAACCGATTCGACGGTGGGAGCGCAAGCTATAGCCACTTTGCTCAAAACGGGAGAAAGCCATCAGGCATTGACCGTTCCCGCTTCTACCTCCCAGCGAGAATTTCCCGGCGGTCAACACAATTCCAATTCCTCTCAAAAGGTTAAAACTTCTCAAAAAACACCTTCTCCAGGCAAAGGTTTTGGTCAATCTGTTAATCACAAACATCGCCGTCATGGTTAACCTCTGGCAAATTCCACTTTCATCACTCTAGGGTTTCCCGACATCATCTCTGTTGTCGGGTGGGAATGGCAGACCGAAACTTTTCTGCCGAACTCGTGAGACCCCAAAAATCCCCCAGATTGGGCAAGTGCTAGAAATTAATGTCTCCTTCCACTTCTTCCCTATCCTTCACCATTGATGGCATCTCCCACTATCATTCTCTCTGCCAACAACTGAGATTTACCCATCGCGAGTTGGAAATTATTAGTTGCTTAAGCTACGGGAAAAATGCCGAAGAAATCGCCTCCGAATTAAGGCTGGCTGTCTCAACTATTAATAAATATTTGTCTAATCTTCGGCAGAAGGTCGATGCCAAGGATACAACCCATTTAGTCTGTATCGCTTTTCGCAGTGGCTTGATTTGCTAATTTCTGTCTCCCATTTTTGGCGTTTTCTAATTAAGGAGAAAATTGAATGAATGTTTCTCAAAATTATCTCAATCAAAGAAGAAAATTAGCCTCGCACGAACAGCAAAAACTTAAAGAAACCGTCGTTTCGGTCTGGGATTCCTTGACCGTAGGGGAGTTAGTTGTTGGCGTGTTGCATCTTGTTCGAGAAGAAGACCCAAAAATACAGTCGAAGTTAACGCCTCTCGACGAATTGATGAGCATTCTCTCAGAGACTTCCCCTGAGCAAGTAGAGGCATTTATGGAAGAAACTATGGAGTTTATTCTGGAAAATCTTGAAAATAAGCTATCTTCTATTACAGAGGATGATCGCGTTTCAATTCGCAGCGTTTTTGGTGAGTCTCTAGAAGAAAATCTTTCGGACATGGCCCCCGATTTCAGCGAAGATGAGAGACTCGCTTTCTTTTTAAACCGTCTAATCTCTTTGGTTAAACACAATGTTGTAGCTACAGATGATTTTTCCTCTAGTAGTGAGAGTCGGGGAGAGATGTTTTAAGTGCTTTGTTAATAAAGAAGTGAAGGAACTTAAATGTATCAAGATGTTTTTTTCGTGGCAATTCTTGGGAAGTTATTCAACCGTTAGTCTGATTTTGGAGGTTAATTAATGAGTTATTTTCAAAGAGCGTTAGTCCCTTTTTTGGTGGTTCCGTTTTTTCTTTTGCTCAATTATTCGGTTCTTCCCCAGATGATGAGCCGCCTGCCACAAGCTTCCCCAGAGCTAATTTTCCGGGTCAAGGTTGCTTTGGTGATTAACTGGCTTACGCTCCTGATTTCAGTTGTTTTTGGTGTATACTATCTGCACAAAAATGCTTTGGATGAGCAGCCAGGACAAGCGATTTTGTTACTTCTTTATGGGTTCGGGATGGCGGGAGCCGTCATTTATCTGCTCAATGTTCCAGATGAGGCTCTCGGTGGATTGTACCTCTCGCTGATTTTCGGGGTTATATTAGTGAAATGACTCAAATACATCCCTTTACGCAGATGAAAAAAATTCCTTAATTCAACGACAAAAAAGAAAAATTACTGAGAGATAGGGCGA
>JBGTNM010000369.1:0-27906 GCA_041743025.1 Microcystaceae cyanobacterium | reverse complement strand
AACTTTAAAAATTATTTGCTTAGGACATGGAAAGGGGAGAACTCATGATTTTCGTCTTTTTAAGACGAGTGGGGTTAAATTCGCAGAATTACTCAAAGTGATTGCTGATAAAGGCTATCAAGGAATCGCCAAAATTCATCGAGCATAAAATATTTTTTCAAGAGGTCTAATCACTACCCTATTAACTATTTCCTGCATTTTCATCGATCGCGCGATCGCTTCCCATTTTGCCAACGCTAAATAGAGATAAATGTTCGTCCATCCTGCCTTTTAAATAGATTTCACCGGATTTTTCCCCACCAAGGTCAATTAATCCCAGAACTTGTCCCGTTTCTCGATTAAAATTAAATCTGAAATAATCTCCTTTAGCGATACCGTTGGCAATATTTTCATAAGTGCCGATAGGATGGCCAGCAGGATTGTAAAAAGTAATAATTAAAGAGTCTAACCAGCGTGTTTTGCCATTTCCTTGCTCTAAAATGATTTTAGGAGCAATTTTCTCATTGTAGCTAAAGCTTGCTTTTGCTGAATAGCCACCTCTGCCTGTCCATTGAAAGTTAGTCGTTGCTGCTTCTGCCGTCGCGGGGAACATGAAAGCCATTAAAACAGCAATAATAACGGCAATCAATCGTTGTTTAAAAAAAATTTGCAATTTTCCCCCATTATGTAGGGGCGCATCGCGTGCGCCCAAATTTGAGATCGCTTTAAGTTAACGAGCAAATAGGCGATGTTTCCTTCGTTACAATAAATTTAAATAAGCAACGTTTTATAACAATCAATAAAGAGTGTAGTGGGCAATGCCCACCTATTCTGGCAGAAATTCAGAATCTAACACCTGATCGAAGCTAAAAGTGCATTCTATCGGCAAGATTTTCTCAGACAGTCATGTTTTGTCAGAGAGACTCCGGCTTTAAAAGCCGGAGCTTCCTCTGACTTCGTCAACAGCTATTTTTCTCGCTTTCACGTAAATGTCGGAAAATTCTTCAATGAGATAAGTTTTTTAGCGTTGTTGATTGCAGCAAAAATTCTAATTCAGCCCGAAAGTTTCTAATTTCGGCTTTCCATCCATTGCCACAATAGGCTTTCTCCTGTTCCCAATACTGATAGAGCAAAAGATGAACGAGCAATTGCCTTAAATAGCTGCAAACCTTACAACGTATATTCTGTCACAGAAAATAAAAAGGGCAAGCCACGCTCACCCCCATTAATAACTGATTTTTTCGAGCAAAAAGCAGGCTTAAGCTTTTTTGCGCTTAGCCATTGCCCCTAATCCAGCCATTAACCCCAGTCCCGCGAGAACGGAAGGTTCGGGAGTACCGACAGGTGGTTGAGGAATTTGGTCGCCAAAGTATTCGATGGTCAGACTGGCATCAGCAAAGGTTTGAATGGCATTAGCGGTGTTGCCGCCACCACCCGCAAAGGTAGTACCAATTTGGGTAAACGGATCGAAAGTAATTGTCCCCGTTCCCAAAAATCCAGCGATAGCACTGCCCGTGTAGGTAGCCGAATCGCCGCCACTAGCCGTGAAGGGGCCAAAAGCAGCAGGGGTATTGGGAGCTAAATTGGTATAGAGTACGTTACCGATTGTGGTAATAGAGGAAAAAGGAGATAAGGGGTTGAGTACCCCAGGCGCACCCGCTCCCGGAATGATATCGAATGAAAGTACCTGCGTAATGGTTCTAAACGTTTGTGGCTGTGCTGCCGTATTGGTTACAGTCCCTTGGCTCCGCAGAGAAGCCGTTAAAGAAACGACAACTGAGGTCACGTTAAACCCCGTTCCATTAAACTTGTCGACGACCAAATCAGGGGCGCCAGTTAACTCGGTCAGAACATTGCTAAAGGAATCTGTATCAGAAAACAATAGGGCTGCATCCGCTTTTGGGGAGATGCTCAAGGCTCCCACTGAAACCGCCGCCAGCAGCCCAAATGCTTTCAGTGCAGATGAAGCTTGAGAGAGATTCTTCGTAACCATATATTAAAAACCGTAAAGAGTTATTAGAAAAAATTACAAACTATATATAACTGTTTCTGACTACAAATGTCAATCAAGTTGTATAAAGTTGCTCAACTTATGCTGTTAGGGGTATTGATGACTGACTTTGAGGGGGTGCATCTCAGTTTTGCGAAAACACTGTAGATGGAAGGCTGAAACCCTGATTCTCTCGTATAGATTTACAAATGTGAGATGCACCCCTTTGAGGAGAGGCATTCCTTAGCCATAATTATGATGTAATCATCATCGCTTAGTCCATATTAAGAAGGCTTAATGATATGACTCGTCTGCAAATCCTTCTCAACCTAGCTAATGAAGAATTACAAACCGCAGAATTACCCCTTAACAATCATCGCTATCGTGCATCCGTTTCTCGCTCCTATTATGCCATGTATCATGCTACTCAAGCTATTTTAGAGTCTAAAGCAATTAATCCCTATACTCAAAGATTTAATTGACTAAAGTGCCTGCGCTCGCAACCAAGCGATCGGTAAATATAACATCTTTTTGGGAGTGGGGACAAAAGCGCGTTGGTTAAATACATCGTATTGATTGACTTCAATCACATCTAAAATGCCTTGGTAGAGCATCAATGCTGCCCAAACTGGCCAGCGAGAGTCTTGAGCAAGTCCGCGAATGCCATTTTCGGCGAGATTGTAATACTTTCTCGCCCGCTGAATCTGAAAACGCATGAGTTTTCGCCAGCGCTCGTCAATTACGCCCTTAAATAAGTCTTCCTCCGTGTAGTTAAATAAGGCTAAATCTTCTAAAGGTAAATAAATTCGCCCCCGTTGAGCATCTTCCCCCACGTCGCGCAGGATGTTGGTCAGTTGATTGGCAATACCAAGAGCGATCGCTTCTTCTTGGTGAATGTAACCGGCTCGATTGCGCTCCCAAAGAGCAGTACGATATTTTTGGTCTATTCCCAAGACGGCACTCGACATCAACCCCACCGTTCCCGCTACTCGATAGCAATAAAGCTTTAATTCCTCAAAGGTTTCGTAGCGACTGCGGTACAAGTCCATACGCTGTCCAGCAATCATGTCCCGAAAGGGTTGAATATCCATCGGGAACTGATGTAGGGTATCGACTAAAGCCATATCCGCGCTGTCAATCGGATGCCCCGCAAAAATCGATTCTAATTGGTGTTCCCAGCGATCAAGGGTTTCTGGCGTAGTCAATTGTGCTTGTGGCCCGTCTACCAATTCATCGGTACGCCGACACCAGACATAAATTGCCCAAATAGCCTGTCGTTTTGGGGGAGGCATCAACAAAGTTCCCAAATAAAAAGTCTTGGAATACTTCTCGATAATTTGACGGCAGAGTTCATACGCCTCAGTAATCGAGGCGAGAGGTTGGTGGGATTGGGAGGATTGAGGCAGTTGCAGCATTCAGCGCAAGCAGAATAACGATCTCAGTTTAAATAAAAATGGTAGGGTTAGCCTGTTAGCCACTTAGCATTGTCGCATTCGAGGCCTCCTTAAGTCATCTTTTTTAAGGTATTGTCTCAAATGCTCTGTCTAGCTAGACCAAAGAAGTTTCTTTGATTCCCGCAGATACACCGACAGACAGAGGCGAAGGATAATCCTGAGCGATCGCAACGGCCGCTAATTTGCCCGAAAGGACAGCCCCCTCCATGCTGCCCAAATAACGCTGCATAGTGTAGTCTCCCGCTAAATAAAAGTTAGCAATAGGAGTCTTTTGAGCAGGGCGACAAGCTTGCCGTCCGGGAGTCGCTTTGTAAACGGAACGCGGGGTCTTGACAACGTGATATTTCAGTAGTTTGGCCCGATTTTCGCCGCAAAAGTGTTGGGGAAATAGCTTTTCTAGCTCTAGTGACGTAGCAGCAATAATGTCTTCGTCGGATTGACTAATCCAGTCTTTAGCAGGGGCTAGCACGAGTTCTAACATAGAGCGCTCGCTGTTGGCATAGCCTTTACAGGTATTGCTCATATCTGCGTAGACGCTCAATAGAGGTGAACGGGAAAACAGTAAGTGGTCGATGTCGGTGAGTTTGCGATCAAACCAAAGATGCAGGTTAATCACGGGAACTCCTTCCAATCCCTCTAATTTTTGAAAAAATTCCATTTTCCGCCACGCTTGAGGCAATATCACCTTAAAAGGATCGACAGGCATGGCTGAAACGTAAAGATCGGCCTCGAACGGGTAATCGGCTTCCCCCTTGAGTCCTCGCATCAGAAAATAATCAACCGTTCCGTCTGCCTTGAGAATGATTTCTTTGAGAGGAGCATTAAGGTGTACCTCTCCGCCACTTTGAGTAATGTAGTCTGCGAGGGGCTGACAAAGCCTCTCAGTCGGAGAACCATCAAGAAAAGCCATTTTTGAACCGTTTTTCTCTTGTAAGAAGCGATTGAGCGCTGTTAGCAAGATGGTGGCTGATATTTCATCGGGATTGATGAAATTAAGAGCCTTAGACATGGCGATAAAGACTTCTTTTTCGACTCTCGCAGGTATATTTTGCCGCTTTAGCCACTCTGACCAGCTATAGCTGTCCATTTCTTCGACGTAGCTTTGTCCTCGTACCATTGCCGGCATCAATCCTAAACCGAATTTAATTTTTTCTTCCCATGTCAGCATATCGTTATTGCGTAAAATGGCGACGATGCCATTGACAGGCGCGGGAAGGTCAGGAAAATCGAAGCGGGAATAGGTTCCGGGGTTGTCGGGTTGGTTGAAGATCATGCTGTGTTCTTTCCACTGGAGGCGATCTTCAATGCCCAACTCTGCAAATAGCTGTAGCAGATTGGGGTAAGCTCCAAAAAAGATATGAAGACCTGTTTCATACCAGTCTCCATCTTCATCTTGCCAGGCTGCTATTTTGCCCCCCAAAACCTCCTGGCGTTCTAAAACAATGGGGGTGTGTCCTACATCGACTAAGTATTTAGCACAAGATAATCCGGCTAAGCCTGCTCCGGCAATTGCAACTCGCATATTAGAATAATGACTCTCAATAAGGGTTTGTTCTTAAACATCTGTTTTATTATACTTTGCATTTCGTTACATTTTGTTCACTCCCCGCTTGGGATCTTGCTTTAGAGCGTTTGTACTGAATAACACCAGATCATTCATTTCTTCTCTAAAAATTCTTCAACGGTAATGCCTGCTTGCCGAATTAAACTTCTCAGCAAACCTGGTGCCAATTCTCGATGGTTAGGAACTGATAAAGTAGATTTTGCCTCATGCCAAAGAATCATATGACTGCCTGTTTGATGATCCAGGATATAGCCAAATTTTTCAAAAATCTTTACAGTTTCTTGGCCAGATATATTTGATAATCGTCCCATCTAAATAATAACCTCTCCGATAAACAATTGGGACGGTTGAGGAAGCTCGGAGTTTCCATGCTTTGCTTGAACATGAAGATATCCTTGAATAGCATCTTTAATATTTTCAATTGCTTCGTCCATTGTTTTGCCTTGACTGACACAACCAGGCAGCGAAGGCACTTCCGCGACATAACCTTGATAGTCTGGATCGAAAGTAAAAATAACTTGAAATTTCATATTTAGCAATAGGTTCTTAAAAACGTTTGTTTTATTATATGTTAATTTTGATGCTAATCTCATCAATTGAATAATTCTGTTGTCCTAAGATGATACCTGCATGAAATTTTTTCTGATTAATCCAAGTTGTGTGCAACCGATAGAAATCTCTGACATTGAAACTGTAAATCACGCGCTGATTGTCAAACGCCCAATTCAGTTGTTCTTCATCACTGCGAGACATCATATTCGCTTCTGCAACGGTAATTACATCTACACCACGCTGGCATAAAGCTTGCAGTAGTTTATTATGTCTTGTATCCTCATCTAAGTACAAGCGAATTAGGCAACAGCTTCTACTAATTCATAATGTAACAGCATTAATTGACTAGCGGAAATGGTTTCCATTGCATAAGTTGTTCCATCATTATTAGAAAATTCAACTTCAAAGGCGTTACCATCATATTCCATGACAATTGTTCCTACTTGTCCTTTATACAAGGTAATGGGTTCTCCTGTTTCAAAATGGGTAGTTTGTCTATCTTCGGTTAAAGCGACTATATCTAAGTCTTTGACTGTGTTCATGATAATACCTCATTTATTGACGGGATAACAATTGGTTAATCGGGGAAAGTCTTCTCCTGTACGAATTGTCCAAGCGACTAAAATCAGTGATTCTCCTGCATCGGTTTTGAGTAAGAATTTCATGTTATAGTGTGTACCATATTCATTTACTTTACGAATTATAACTGATTCTTTTATAGCAGCTTGTTTAATAGCATTTTTTAAAATATCTGCATTTTCTAGGATAATGCCCAATTTATTTTGAAAGAAAGTAGCTTTGTGTTTTCCTTTTTGATGATTAGGGTTAAGGCAATAATCTTCGATTTTATTTCCTAAATTTGCTCGGTGTCCATTAGGGAGTTTCATCTTTTAACACTCTCCTCATTTAAGCCATATAATTGATACACTATTTGGTCAATTTCTGTTTCTAATACATTAAACTAGCCCCCTTAATTAGGTAGCCAACTTTTATCTAATAATTGTTCTAGCGTACAATGAAAATTCAAAGGAAAAGTTTGAGAAACTAAACCTGTTTTTTGAACAACAATGAAAACTGCTTCTTGATATATGTTTTGCTGGTTTTCTATTAAATGGTTTTTTAAACTAGTGGTCAATTGTCGATTTAAGTTAATAACGAGAATAAAAAATAGGTAACAATCGCTCTAAGTCTAGATTTGCAGCTACTTGTGCTAACTTTTCAACCGATTGTAGTTCACTTAAATGAGGAATGATGCCTAACACCGGCACTTGAGTAAGCAACTCAATTAAATCAATCGGTGTCCAGTCAGCTAATTCCTGTTCGGTAACAGGCTTAACGCAACTGAGGACGATGCCTTTTAACTTAACTTTAGCTTGCCGCGCTAAGGCAACGTTAGCCACCGCTTGAGCGATCGCACCCAACTTCACCGCAACCACCAACACAACTGGCAACCGCCACTCTCTAGCCAGATCAGCTACCGTTAACTCCCAACTGACAGGTGAACCCAATCCCCCCAAGGCTTCGACTAAGACAAAATCGCTACGCTGCTGCAAGCCACAAAATGCCTGCCAGACAGCTTTCAAGTCAATCGTTTTTCCTTCGCGTTCGGCAGCAATCGGCGGCGCGACAGGGGTTTGAAAGCACAAAGGCGTTACAATGTCAATTCCTTGACCATTTCCGAAAAGCTGATGATAGCTTTCTCTATCCCCAACTCCTGTCTGCATCAGTTTCATTAACCCCAAAGTGCGTGCAGCTTCGCTGTCCCCGAAGGGATCGCGCCTATGCGCCTGCCAGTAAGCGGCTAAAGCAGTCGTTAAAACCGTCTTGCCAACATCGGTATCGGTTCCTGTAATCAGTAAAGCACTCATGAGGGGAACTGTTAATTTTGACAAGCTGATTGGGTATTTTAGCAATTAAAGCCTACTTAATTATCCCATCCCATTTAAAATCGTTAACAAAACCCCAACAAAATTAAAATAAGTCTCTCCCAATGGTGAAAAACGAATCAGTTATGATGAATAGTGGAAGGAAAGGATGCTCAGCCATTCAAACAACCGACAAACCATCTAATTGCCTTGAATTGAGGGTCAAAAGTCTGCTGTGAACCATACTGCTACTTTAACGCTCCAACCGACGATGCCGTCGCTGTCGGATAACAATCGTTTGCGTCTTTTTTCGGGATCGGCCAATGTCCCTTTGGCGCAGGAAGTCGCTCGCTATTTAGGCATGGATCTCGGCCCTATGATCCGCAAGCGATTTGCTGATGGAGAACTCTACATTCAAATCCAAGAATCGATTCGCGGATGTGATGTTTATCTCATTCAGCCCTGTTCCAACCCCGTCAACGACCACCTGATGGAGTTACTGATTATGATTGATGCCTGCCGTCGGGCATCAGCGCGACAGATTACTGCCGTCATTCCTTACTACGGTTATGCACGAGCAGACCGCAAAACAGCCGGAAGAGAGTCGATTACGGCAAAATTGGTCGCCAATTTAATTACCGAAGCAGGGGCCCAGCGAATTTTAGCGATGGATTTGCACTCGGCTCAAATTCAAGGATATTTTGACATTCCTTTCGATCATGTTTACGGGTCTCCCGTCTTGCTCGATTACCTCGCCAGTAAAAATTTCTCTGATATTGTGGTCGTCTCTCCTGATGTAGGAGGGGTTGCCAGGGCGAGGGCTTTTGCCAAAAAATTAGATGAAGCACCCCTGGCCATTATCGACAAACGCCGCCAGTCCCACAATATCGCAGAAGTGTTAAACCTCATTGGAGATGTCAGAGGCAAAACGGCTGTTCTGGTCGATGACATGATTGATACAGCAGGAACGATTCTCGAAGGCGCGAGGCTCCTACGACGAGAAGGTGCTAGACAAGTTTATGCTTGCGTCACCCATGCGGTTTTTTCTGAACCAGCGATTTCTCGGTTATCTAGTGGGGTGTTTGAAGAAGTCATTGTCACCAATACGATTCCGGTTCCAGAGGAGAATCGGTTTGAACAATTGACGGTGCTTTCGGTTGCTAACCTTATTGGCGAGGCGATTTGGCGCATTCACGAAGATAGTTCTGTTAGCAGTATGTTCCGTTAAATTTTAACTTACCTTTATTGACCTAATCCGCTTGAAATTTGTACTTCAGGCGGTTTTTTTGCTAAAATAAAGAATGTCATCCAATATTTCAAAACAGCCATTAATCCTACTAACGAACAAGCTCAAACCTGTCTTCGCGTCTGCCAGATGCTTTCTAATACCTATCGGAGCATTGAACTCTTTCGTTTCGACCCTCAAATCAGAATTGTTTTTATCTTTGCAGGCGAAGAACTTCAAATTATCGTTCCTTCTGATGGAATCTGGAGATTTTTAAATGAAACCGAACTTTGAAAAAATGAGTAATAAAGAATTAATCCAATACATATTAACCCATCGAGATGAGTTAGAGCCATTGAACGTTCTTTACGAGCGCCGTACCCCCGATGAAGAAGCAACTTGGTATCCTGCACCTTGCACCCCCGACGGTACACCAATCGAAGAAAACCTTCGCATCATGGAAGAAGCCATTCGCCAACGGGTTGAAAAAGGAACAATACAATGATCGCCCTAAATTATACATCAAGTTATACGTAACGTATGCGCGATCGCTTACATGACTCTAATATAATTAACTCAGTCAATTTTATCTAAACCTAACAGAGGTAATTATGCTTAAAAAAATCGATCAAATAAAAGAAGCGAAATCATGAAATGATTTCGCTTCTTTTGGGAAGTTCGCTTTCGCGGCTGTCAGTGCTACTTTCTTATTGGGAACTGCTGGTCAAGCACAAGCGGTAGTTCTAGATTTTTCAGGACTCGGATTAACTAATGGACAATCAGTACCACAAACCTACGGTGACCAGCCAAATCTTGATGTTTCTTACAGAAGTGTGGCATCACCTGGTAGCAATGTAGAAGTCGCTTCTAGTATGCAATATTGGCCTACACAATACAGCGATTTGACTGATGTAGCCTATGGTTTTCAAACCGCAGAAGTAACTTTAACTCCCTCAGCAGGACATCAAGTTAGTCTGCTAGGGTTCGACTTGGGAGCTTGGCCAAATACAGATCGTCAATCACAGGTCAGTATTTACAATTTAGATTATTCTGCGTTACTTTTCAGTACAGGGTCGATTACAGTTTCAGGCGTGACAGCCAGCAATTTCAGTTTTGCTAATTTAACTCGCACTGATGGCATCAAAATTCAATTTGGCCCTGATGCTTTCAATGTAGGTATCGATAACATTGAATTTACAGTCAGTACCAATGCTGTCCCCGAACCTTTAACCCTTTTGGGTGCAGGAACAGCTTTAGGCTTCGGTACATTCTTCAAGCGTAAACTACCAAAAACAGCACTAAAAACCGCTAAATCACAGGCTTCCTGACAACTGTTAACCCCTCAACCCATCTAACTGAGGGGTTTAATTATAGTCATCTCTTTTCAGTAAATTAGAAAATAAGAGCGCGTGTTTTCTCTCCTTTACCCTTTTCCCCTTCCCCTTTCCCCAGCAATCCTAACCTCTCGTCCGTTGCAATGGACGAAACAAATGGGAATGATCGGGATGGTAGAGGCGTGATCTAACCTTCTGACTGGCTTTGAGAGCAGGACTAATTAAGTAAAGCGTCGTGCGAATGAGTTTTTGGGATTCGGTAAGGTTGGCCATTTCGGTAAGCGGAACCAGCCAAATTTTCTCGTCAGGCCAACTCACACGAAAGCAAACAGCCACCGGGGTATCGGCAGCATAATGCTGTAATAATTTGTCTTGCGCTGCTTGGACGTGCCGAGCCGCCAAATACAGGCACAAACTCGCTTTATGGGCTGCTAAACTCGCTAATTCTTCGGTCGGCGGAACCGATGAAGCACTGCCACTAATACGGGTGAGAATAATCGTCTGCACGAGTTCGGGAATGGTCAGTTCCGTCTGCAACTTGGCGGCGGCAGCTTGAAAGGCACTGATACCTGGCACTAATTCTACAGGAATGTCAGCAGTAACGAGAGCTTGGATTTGTTCTTGTATGGCACTATAAAGGCTTAAATCGCCAGAATGGAGCCTAACAACAACTTTATTTTCTCTAACCCCCTCAATCATTAAAGGAACGAGCGTTTCGAGGGTTTTGTTGCCTGTGGGAATTAATTGAGCATCACTGCGGACATCCTGTAAAATTTGTCGGGGAACGAGAGAATCGGCGTAAAGGATGACATCAGCTTGCGTAATAATTTTGTAAGCTTTAAGGGTGAGTAATTCGGGATCGCCTGGCCCAGCACCAATGAAGTAGACGGCAGGTTTGAGGGAATTTTGCTCGACAGAGAAACCTGTATTGATCATGGATCATGGGTAATAGTGATTGATAACTATCAACTATTAACTATCAACTACTACAGTACCTGATGGGTATGGGGATGCTGCTTAATGTTGTCTTCGGTGTTAACAACATTAATGGCATTAAGAACCCGTTTTCTTTCTAAAGAATAATTAAAATCTGCTTTTTTGCTACCCAAAGCAATGTATGATTGAGCATCACTGCGACTCTTATAAGTTCGCGCTGCTGCGAGCGATCGCTGGGCAAAATTCTCACAAAACTCTGCTTCAGTCGGAAACTCAGCCGGTTTTTGAGGAACATCACCTGCTAACAAGTCACCGATCAATTTAGCGCAAGCCCAGCGATAGGAGGTAGGAATTCCTTGCAAAATCGCCTCTAAAGCGGCTGAAGGAATCGGTTCAATCACATCAATTTGCTGAAATTCTCCCTCCTGCTTGAGGAAACAAGTCGCTAATCCAAAAACGCAATAATCACTGGCAGTAATATCTGGGGCATTGGGAAAAAGAGTTGCAGTGGGCATAGGTTTGATCGCTCAGGTTGAA
This sequence comes from Microcystaceae cyanobacterium, assembly GCA_041743025.1. GTDB lineage: Bacteria > Cyanobacteriota > Cyanobacteriia > Cyanobacteriales > Microcystaceae > JBGTNM01. The sequence continues at coordinate 16,470 of JBGTNM010000369.1, read as the reverse complement.
ATTAACAATGTTTTAAGAATCTATAAAGGATTTTATCAGTTATTTTCCCTCCCATTTTGGGAAAGCTAAGCTTGGGTAAATTTTTGCGGAATCTGGCCAATAACAATTGTAGTCTTTTTTAAGAAAAAGACCCCTTAGCTGATTGCCGCAGCCAAACCTGCCAGACTCAAAAAACAGCCATACGGTGATAGTAAATAACGATCTTGAGCAACCATGAAACTGAATGTTGTTAAAAGTAGCCCTTCACCCAAATTTGATGATTTTGGGCAACGCTTGCGCTTTGGTAGCTGGTATCCGGTGACGGTGAGTTGTCCCATCCCAGCGACTCCGCTTTCCGACGGTGCTTTGCGGACTGCCATTCGAGACAGTGCCAACAGCAGCGACTACAAGGCGGCAATTGTTTTGCTCTCTCAACTGCTCTCTCGCCACCCTAACAGTGCCAGCGACTACAACAATCGTGGGTTGATGTACCTGAAGCGAGGAAACTACCAGCGTGCCTTAGACGATTTTAACCGAGCGATCGCCCTCGATCCCCACTTAGATCGAGCCTACAACAATCGAGCCAACTGCCACGCGGCATTAGGCAACTTAGCGGCTGCCCTCGAAGATTATGATATCGCCCTCGACTTCAATCCTTGCAACGTTCGAGCTTGGATCAATCAGGGTATCACTTTCCGAGAATTAGGTCTCTACGATTTGTCCTTAGACAACTTTGAGTTTGCCTTACTTTTAGAGAGTAAGCTACAAGGACGGCTGTATGCTGAGCGAGGCTATACCTATCACCTGAGAGGAGATTGGAACTGCGCGATGGCAGACTATCAACGCGCCTTAGCCGCATTTCCGTCTGGCGATCCCCAGCGTGGTAAAGTGGAGTTGTGGCGCGATCGTCTCTTAGCGCATTTGCAAAATTAAGCAAAATTCGTCAGAGCAAAAGGCTACTCATCTGCAAAAACAAGAAAGTTATCTCGCTCAAACGCAAAGAAAACCTAAAAAAAATGTGTAAAGTATGTATAACTGTTTATTGACTAGGGCGACTTTGCCTGTTTTGTGAATTGAGATTGCTAGCCGAATGACCAAGACGATTTCTCCCGACCAAGTTAATCAGATCGTTTCCAACCTGCATCACGACCCCTTTGAGGTGTTGGGTTGCCATCGTTTGCAAGAAAATGGCACAGTGGCTAAATGGGTTGTCCGCGCCTACTTACCCAAAGCACAAGCTGCGTGGGTACTGTGCCCCACCGAACGTCAAGAATATCCCATGCATTCTGTCCACCATCCCAGCTTTTTTGAATGCATCATTGAAACGCCAGAACTGAACAATTACCAATTGCGAGTGCGCGAAGGCGAACGCGAACGGGTGATCTATGACCCCTATGCGTTTGAGTCTCCCAACTTGACCGACTTCGACCTGCACCTATTTGGGGAAGGAAACCACCACCGCATTTATGAGAAGATGGGGGCCCATCTGTGCGAAATTGATGGCGTTAAAGGGGTCTATTTTGCGCTTTGGGCACCCAATGCCCGTAATGTCTCGGTGATTGGCGATTTTAACCATTGGGACGGGCGAGAAAACCAAATGCGAAAGCACAACAACAGCGTTTGGGAACTGTTCATCCCGGATATTGGCGCGGGCACTTGCTATAAGTACGAAGTCAAGAATCAGGAAGGACACATTTACGAAAAATCTGACCCTTACGGCTTTCAGCAGGAAGTTCGCCCCAAAACGGCCTCGATTGTGGTCAATCTTGACACCTATACGTGGAAAGATACCGAGTGGATGGAAAAACGCCGCCATAGCGACCCGCTTAAACAGCCGATTGCGGTTTACGAACTTCACTTAGGGTCTTGGTTACACGCTTCTTCTGCTGAGAAAACCCGCCTCCTAAGCGGCGAGTCCGACCCAGTTGCGGTGTCGGAATGGAATACGGGAGCGCGTTTTTTGAGTTATACCGAACTGGTAGACAAGCTCATTCCTTATGTTAAAGAGTTAGGCTACACCCACATCGAACTGTTGCCTATTGCCGAACATCCCTTTGATGGGTCTTGGGGATATCAAGTCACGGGGTACTATGCGCCGACCTCTCGCTACGGCAAGCCTGAAGATTTCATGTATTTTGTCGAGCAATGCCATCAAAATGGTGTTGGGGTCATTGTCGATTGGGTTCCGGGTCACTTTCCCAAAGACGGTCACGGACTGGCCTTTTTTGATGGCAGTCACCTTTACGAACACGCCGACCCCCGCAAGGGAGAACAACAAGGATGGGGAACGGTAGTTTTTAACTACGGTCGCAATGAAGTCCGCAACTTCTTGGTGGCTAATGTCTTATTTTGGTTCGATAAATACCATATTGACGGCATTCGGGTCGATGCGGTGGCTTCTATGCTCTATCTCGACTACTGCCGTGAAAATGGCGAGTGGCTGCCCAATCAATATGGCGGACGGGAAAATATCGAGGCAATTGATTTTCTACGGCAAGTCAACAGTGTCTTGTATGGTTATTTCCCTGGCGCACTGTCGATTGCTGAGGAGTCTACTGCCTGGCCGATGGTGACTTGGCCGACTTATGATGGCGGTTTGGGCTTTAATCTCAAATGGAACATGGGTTGGATGCATGACATGCTAGATTATTTCAGCATGGACCCTTGGTTCCGCCAGTTCCACCAAAATAACATTACTTTTAGTATGTGGTATCACCACAGCGAAAATTATATGCTGGCTCTGTCGCACGATGAGGTGGTACACGGCAAGAGTAACACCATCAGCAAGATGCCGGGAGACGAATGGCAGAAATTCGCCAACGTGCGTTGTTTGTTCACCTATATGTACGCGCACCCTGGCAAAAAGACCATGTTCATGAGTATGGAATTTGGACAGTGGAGCGAGTGGAACGTCTGGAGCGATTTAGACTGGCATTTGCTTCAGTACGCCCCTCACCAGCAATTAAAGCAGTTTTTTGCTGACCTCAACCAACTTTATAAGAGCCAAAGTGCTTTGTACACGCGGGATTTTGAGCGCGAAGGGTTCCAGTGGATCGATTGTAGCGACAACCGCCATAGCGTAGTGTCTTTCATTCGTCGCGCTAAGGAGGAAGGGGAGTTTGTCATCACTGTGTGTAATTTTACACCCCAGCCCCATAGCCACTATCGCATCGGCGTTCCGGTAGCAGGATTTTATACTGAACTGTTTAACAGCGATGCCAAGCAGTACGGCGGCAGTAACATGGGCAATTTAGGTGGCAAGTGGACGGATGAATGGTCGTTGCACAATATGCCTTATTCCCTCGATTTGTGTTTGCCTCCTTTAGCAGTGTTGGTGTTGAAGTTAAACCGCGAAAAAACCCTTGAAGCAATGGGCATGGGTAATCTGACATCTGGGTAAATAACCCCACATATCCGTAGGGGCGCGGCATTGCCGTGTCCTTACCTCTTAAATAATCCCGAAAAAATATCGCTACTTTTAAGACAGTTTTCTTGCTGTTCTCGCTAAGGGAAATAGGTTGGATTGAGAGTTTCCTCTAAAGTAAAAGGAGGTTCAACAGGAAATTCTTCTAGCAACAAATTGGTTTTCAGTGCCGTATTTAATCGTTCTTCAATATAACATTCTGAAAAAAAATCAACTAATACTGATTTTAAACTAGGACTGTCCTTAAGTAACTCACTAAGCTGACTTCGCTGTTCGATAATCGTATTGCGCCATCCTCTTTGATTGCGTTCTTTTTCCTCTGTCCAATATTTGAGTTTCAGAAGGTGTCCTAGAATTCGCCGTAATCGGTTTTTTAATTCGCGCCGTTCACTTCTCCCCATGCTTTCTATTTCTTCAATTAAATTGTCTAGATCGATTTCCTCAAACTTATGTTCTCGCAATAATCTTGCTGTCGTTTCTAACCACAAATAAAAATCCTGTTCGTAAAGATGTTGAGTCGCCGTTGATTTTAGCTGAGTTGTCATGGCACTTTCTCCTAAATTTTTGCAGTGTCCTCGACTTCATCTTACATCCCAGTCTAGTCTAAATATTGTCAACACTGCCTCACTTGGTCACAGAGTCAGCATTTTCCCGAATTGTTAGAAAAACGCCGCCGAGAGAAATAAATGAATTTTTATAGTCCGAACCAGACAGCGATCGCAGGGATTAAATCTTTGCCTGCTTGCACCAATTTAACCACAGGTTCTAACCCTTCGCTGATAACTTTGAGGAAACCAATTGCTTTTTTTGCTTTCTTTTGCATCGCTTCGTTTTTGGGGTTTTGGGCGGCTTCTGCTAGGGTTTGTACTTGTTGTAATGCTTGCTGTTTATCGTCATCAGAAAGATTGGGATCTTCGATGGCGGTTTTGAGTTGAGAAAGGAGTTCTTTAATCCCTGGTTCTTCAGTTTTAGAGGAAGAAGGTAGTTGATTGATGGCGTTGTTGACTTCTCCTATCGTATCCGCTAGATTAACCACCGAATCCGAGATGTTGAAATCTCTGCCAACGGCGATTTTTTTGCTACTATCAGAACTATTGGTCATGGCTGTTGCCTCAACATTAATGGGTTTACTGGCTAATAACTTAGTAATCTCCACCATATCTGCATTATTTTGGCGGTGGATGGCAATTTCATTCTCTTTTGCTGCTAATTGTCCTTTATATTTCTCCTCTACCGCTTTCAAAGCTAACCCATAATTTTCATTAAATTCTCGATGAATTTTTTCTTTATCGGTAGTTGGAGGAACTTGTACCTTAACGACGACTACCCCATCCCCTTTATTTTCGATGCTTTGAATTTCTAGCGGTGTATCTTCGTTTTCTACCTGGACTTTTTTGAAAGCAGCAACGAAAGCTTTCCAGTCAACCCCATTACGAAAAATGAGATCGACAGTATCCATTACCTCCTCAAACAGTTTAGTAAATTCTCCCTCTTGAAACTCCCCACTACTAGGGCGACGTTCTCTATCATCGGTGTTGGGTTTAGGATGTTCAAGCAGATAAATATAGCAACAGTCAACCTGCTCTAAAATGGTGCTACTTTCGATGTTCCAAGCTTCAATACAAGCGCCTGTTAAACTAGCATGAGTAAAGTTTGTAGCGACTGCATTAACTTGAGTCAGGTTTGTCCCGTCTAGGTTAGCATATTCTAGATTAGCATTACTGAGATCGGCAAATTTCAGGATTGCATTTTTTAGGTTTGCTCCTATCAGGTTCGCACCCCGAAAATTAGCGGATATGTAGTCTTTTCCTTCCCCTTGTCCAGTCATTAACAACTCTCTGACAGCAGGGTTAGCGAGGAGGGTTTTACCAGGTCTAGCCAGGTCGAGTTTGATGCTATTTTTAAAACAGGTTCGAGTCAAGCTTTTGGCTCTTAAATCGGTATTTTTAAGAGTTGCGTCTGTAAAGTTGGCATCGGTTAAATCAGCATTATAAAAACTCGTACCCCCTGTAGTAGCCAAAGCGACAGCAATACTACGAACAAAGGCATCCCTGGGATCTCCTTTAATAGCACGCCAGCCGAGATAGAGACTTAATAACACTCCGACTACGGCTAAGGCTACGGCTACGGCTCCGGCTACGGCTCCGGCTCCGGCTACGGCTACGGCTCCGGCGAAGGCTACGGCTACGGCGAAGGCTACGGCTACGGCTACGGCTACGGCTCCGGCTACGGCTCCGGCTACGGCGAAGGCTCCGGCGAAGGCTACGGCTCCGGCTACGGCGAAGGCTACGGCTCCGGCGAAGGCTACGGCGAAGGCTACGGCGAAGGCTACGGCTACCTCAACCCCTAGACCTCGACGAAAGATAGTACCATACAAAAGTACCAATGTTATTAGAGATGTCCAGCCAATAATCCGATCCTCTAGACTAGAATCACCAAAAATAAAGGCTACTAAACCACCAGCAAAACCCAATAAAACTCCTGCTAGTCCCGCCAATACCAAGCAAACCAAGAGCAACCCCACTACCCACCGTTTCTGTAATCCTGCCTTTACCCTGCAAAACTTCGTCCCCTGCAAGGTTGCATCCCGAAAATTTGCCCCGCGAATGTCGCACCCACTAAAATCTGTCCCTGAGAGGTTTTGTCTTCTAAAAGACTGTCCTCGCAGGTTGACTCCTTGAAAGTCTCTTTCTCCTTGAGCATATCGCCTTAATACTTCGCTGGCTTTCATCAATTGGCTTGATTGGAGATGGATGCTGCTAAAGTTATAGCAATATTATTAACAGCGGCCAAGAGATTTACAGCCGTTTGCGACTTAATGTGATACACAGGTGCTAGTAGCACGGCAATAGAAATCTTACGGTTAGAGCTATACGCTGATGATCGCCGTGCCCCTACATTCATATTGACGCTGTACCTCATGTGGTCGCAATTTGCTGTAAGTGGGAAAGGTATCTCTAACTCACAGCATATTCAGTAATGTAGGATCAGTTGACACTCCCTCGCCCCAAAAGGGCGGGGATTCTTGGTTCTATGAGCCAACTTGCTCTGGCAGGATTTCTCCAACCAAAGTAGAGGTCGATTCTCCCCAAGCGTTTAGGCCATCGTGTAGCCAAGTTCCGGTATGCCCTGCCGTACTTAATCCGATCCTTAAAATATTACGTGCTGCATTTTCGTCTCTATCCAAAACACAACCACACGAACAAACATGAGTTCTTGTAGATAGAGATTTTTTCACAAGTTCACCGCATTTAGAGCAGTTTTGGGAAGTATATTGAGGTGGCACAGCTATAGTTAGCTTGCCATACTTAGTCCCAAAATATTCTAACCAGAGACGAAACTGATACCATGCAGCATCGCTTATCGACTTAGCTAAACAGTGATTTCTGATTAGGTTTTTTATGCTCAAATCTTCATAGGCAATCAAATCTGTCGATTGAATTACGCAGTATGCCACTTTCTTAGCAAACTCTTGACGCTGCCTACTTATTTTGAGATGTCCCCTAGCTAATTTTTGCCTAGCTTTTCTCCTGTTAGAAGCTCCCTTTTTCTTTTTGGAAACTCTCCTTTGAAGCTTTTTAAGTTTCTTTTCTCCTTTTCTTAAAAAGCGTGGGTTTTCAACTTTGTTACCTTGATGGTCGGTGTAAAAAGATTCCAGCCCAACGTCTAAACCAATTGCTTTTCCTGTTGGCTCGGTTTCTATTTTCAAGTCAACTGAAAGAATGAATTGGCAGTAATATCCATCGGCACGACGGAGTAATCTAACCCGTTTTATAGACTTGATGGGATAGAAATGCAGGTCATACGTTCCTACCAATCTAAGCTTTCCAATACCTTTCTTGTCAGTAAAGGTGATGGCTTTACGAGTATTAGGGTCAAGATTCCAGCCTGTCGTTTTATACTCTACGGAATCACATCTCTTCTTGAACTTCGGATATCCTTTTTTACCAGGAATTTTCTTTCTACAATTGTCGTAAAAACGAGCAATCGCTGACCAAGCCCGTTCAGCACTTGACTGTCTAGCTTGAGAGTTTAGCGAGTTCGCAAAGTCAAAATTATGAGCTAATACACGGCAATATTTATTGAGGTCATACCTGCCGACACCTTTGTTATCCATCCAATACCGCAAGCACTTATTTTGGACAAATTGAGCAGTACGGATTGCCTCATCTATGGCAGCATACTGATGTTTTTTAGCTCTAACTTTGAACTCGAAGACTAACATTTATGTCAAGCAACTAAATCTAAATATAGGTTAGCATAGATTGATAGTTAGTGACAAGCGTTTAAAAAGCCGTCCTGAAAGGACGGGGTTTTAAACCCAAAATTTTCGATAAACGTTACCTACTGACAAAACAGTACAATGTAATGACTAACCTCAGTCTCCAAGCCATCAAGAAACAAGTTGATGAAATGAGTCTAGCAGAACAACTCGAACTCATTGCCTATATTGTCCAAAAAGCTAGACAAATCCCCTCCCTTTCTGCCGAAACCAAAGCCATAGAACGCCTCAAAGATACAGAAGAACCTAGTCAATGGATAACAGCGATCGCTCAAGATGATGATATTAATGAGCAAGACTTAAAAAATTGGTTACATCAACGTGGCTATCAAACCGAGATATCTCATTAAAGTACACAATTTGGTAAATTTTCAAGACTTACTTTCTGTTCCATCCGAACTTAAAGCAGATTTTCTAAGATATCAGCAGATACTCGCGCTTGACCCCTATAAAACTTATGGTTTTCCCAATCATATTCTATCTGGAAAATTAGCCAACTGTCGCGCCTTAGAAATGGATTGGAACGGTATCGCTTATCGATTAATTTACCGGATTTATGAATCTCTTACCCCTAAACGAGTATTAATTCTAAGCTTTGGTAAACACGATCCCGCGTATCTAAATGCACAAGAGCGAAAGTGAGGAGGATGAACCTGCTTTATTACCCTTAGCCACTTTAACTAAGAGTAATGAACCCAAAAACTTATTGAGAAATATTGCCCAAAAAGTCCGACAAATACCCGAACAAAACACCCAAAGACAGATTTCTAGCTGTACAGAAAGTAAGAGCGGGAATCAGATTCAAAGAACCTTTAATCCGTTCACTATTTCGAGAGGAAATCATGAAAGAGTCAGTCATTTATCAAAGCATCCACCGTCAAGGAAGAGAGGAAGGCTTACAACAAGGCTTACAAGAAGAGGCTTTAAGGTTAGTCCTACGACAGTTGACGGTTGTTTTAGGGAAACTTTCGCCTGATTTAACCGCAACAATTGAGGGTTTATCGAAAGAACAATTAGAAGAGTTAGCCGAAGCTTTACTGAGTTTTAAAGGTAGAGAGGATTTAGAAACTTGGCTACAAGTTTTATAGTCAGGACTTATGCAGAAACCCAGTTTCTTGGGACTTGGTGCGTAAGTCCTAGATAATATAAGTAACCTGATCGAAGATACCTCTTTAAAATTGCGATCGCCTTCCTTTGAGTTTTGAGGATTTCAGCCATGACAGTACAAGCAACCCCCAAAATTCTTCCCCTAGAAAATGGTGACAGACTCACGAGAGATGAGTTTGAATAAAACTCCTGATTTTGTGGGGTTTGCCCGAAAGCGATCGCCGCCTCCAGAGAGGAAGTGGGTTCTGACGAAGTTATTGCAGGCTCCGGTACGTCTACGGACACTGAAATTGGCGAGGACACCTCGCCAATCGGGGACTCTTTTTCAAACAGATTTGAACTGAAAATTACGCTTTTGTGGCAAGCTGCCAAAGTTCTTTAAGCTGCTGCTTAATTTGCTGCTCTTTTTGGGCTACTTTAGTGCCTGCTTCCGCCATTTTTCCGTGAATTTCAACTTGCTTGCGCTGCATGGGAGAAAATCCACTGACTTCCATTTGACTTTTTTGCCTTTCATACCAAGGCTGGGTACTTTTTAGCTGTTGCTTGATTTTCTCATAGCGATCGCCGTAGCGTTCCATCAATCTTACATCCACAATTTCGAGTCTTGCTTTGAGCTTAGCATACTGTTCTCGCACAGAAGCCAAATCTTCTTTTTCTTGAATGAATTTGAGAAGTGCTTTAACCAAGGTTCTCCAAACAGTAGTAGGCGTTTCTTGGGTTGCTTTAACTTCGGTTAATACCAAGTCTTCAATTGCGACTGGATTCACTAGAAGTGATGCAGTTTCTTCGCTGGTTAATGCCACTTCTTCAATTGCTACTGAATTAACTAAAAGTGGTTCAGGTTGCTCACTCATATCAGCAACTTCAGTGATAACTGGGGTTACTTCTTCTGTGATTTCAACCACCGTTATTATTTCGGGTTTAATTTCTATCTGCTCTTGACTTTTATTAGCTTTTGCTGTTAGAAAATCTTTGGCAATTGGGGCAACTTCACGAGAGCCTTCTTTAACTTCTCCCACGACTTGAGAAAAAGCTTCTCGGAGAATTTTCTGAATGTTTTGCAGTCTTATTTTGCCTTCTGTCTTAGCTTTTTGCAGATTGGGGTTAATCGGTTGTTGAGAGGGGTTAGTCATTGTGTTCTCCTAGAAAAGAGTTAAGAAAGATAAATCTACTTAGCAATTGACAAGCTATTTGTCTGGTTGAGGTTTTCTTGTTCCTGAGAAGATTGCTTGCGACCTTTTAAGCGATCGCCTAAAAATTGAGAGAGTTCAGTAACAAGAAGCGTAGCAACTAAGCCATCATCAATCCAGCCAATAATCGGGAAAACATCGGGTAGAATATCGACTGGCCCTATTAAATAAATTAAACTTCCTGCAATAACCCACCAGCGATATTTAGACTGACGGATGAGGTTGCTATACCAGCGATAAATAACATTTGTAAGAAACTTAATTTTCATTGCTGTCTCTACAGGTGATTAATTCCATCCTGACAAAGTTTCTTGAGATTGACTGGTGTGGATAACCTCAATTTTTGTCGTACTAATCCCACCTAAAAGGAAAGACAGAAACTAAAAGGTTGAGCATATAAGTGATAAAAATTACATATCTGTTCCCGATTTTTTAAAACTTCATCCAAAATATTTATAAGGTGGGCAATGCCCACCCTACGTTAATTAGTAATTACTTTCTAGAATGTTTTTCGCCTTTCTGCCTTTCTTTCAAACGATTCTCCCACTTTTGGACAAATTGATTTCCTTTTTCATCGAGTTCTCTGGTTTTTTGTTCAGCTTCTTTAGCTAGTTGCAATAACTCTAACAAAGTGGTTGTATCAGGCAACTCATTCATGGTTTAACCTCTTAAACGACTTAAAAGACGGTCGACTCTCATTTTATCTTCTATGATATCACCTAGCATAGAAGATAAGTCTTCTCCTGTCTCCTGACTTTCTGCATCTGAGACTTCTATCTCCGATAAAAAGGTAAAGGATCGTTGAATTCGATTACGATAGCTTTCTATAAAGAACAATACATTATTCAGATAAGCAAAGAATTGGATTAAAAGTGTATTTTCAGGAAATTGAGATAGTAGTAAACGCAATAAATCGAGTGCTTCCCTAGTATTTTGCTCTAATTGAGTAAGGTCTTGATTCAGTTTATTAATTAATTCTTTAATTGCTGGAGAAATAGACATTTTAAGATAGATTCATCAAAAACTAAGATAAGAAGGTGGGACGGGGCTTTTAAAGGGGAGTCCCCGATACTGCCGTCGCACGGCAGTATTTCAGGGGACGTTCGGAAGTAGTTCCGCCCACAGCCCCTCCATTGCCCACCCTACGTTAATTAGGCACCGACGGCTTCTTTAGCTGCGTACATGACCTCTAGGGTAATTTCATTGAAACCTCGATCGCGGGCAAATTTTTCGGTATTTCGTTTTACTTTACCGCGTACAAAACCAGGAATTTTGTTTAATTCTGCCTGTGCTTCCTTATTCCAATTCAAGTCAGAATCGGCTGAAATTCCCTTGGTAATAACTTCCTTGGTATCGTGTCCGCCAAAGATTTCTAAGAGATGATCTTCCATGCCTAATGTAAAGGAATTGTACACCAAATCGGCAATTTGATTGGTTCCTTCGTAACCGCAGAAGGGTTTGTAACCAATGGGGAAGTTTTGGATGTGAATAGGTGCAGCAATGACACCGCAAGGAATATCCAATCGTTTCCCGACGTGGCGTTCCATTTGCGTACCAAAAATCGCTGCCGGTTCTAAACGAGCGATCGCATCGCCAATCGCTCCATTATCATCACTAATGAGGACTTCATCGCAATACTCGCTCACCTGTTCCTTGAACCAGTCAGCATCATACTTGCAATAAGTTCCCGCCAAAACGACGCGAATGCCCATTTCTCGTGCTAAAACTTTGGTAATGGCTGCGGCGTGGGTGTTGTCTCCAAAAACCACTGCTCTTTTGCCGGTAAGGTTCTGGCAGTCGATAGAACGCGAAAACCAAGCGGCTTGAGAAACATAGAGCGTTTGCTCGTTGATATACTGTTCGTAGTCTACATTTGCACCCCGTTCGTTGAGCAGTTTTTGCATTTGGCGGAGGCAGCGAGCAGTTTCTACCACGCCCATCGGGGTAATATCGATGTAAGGCATTGCGAATTCTTCTTGCAGGTAACGCGCCGTCATTATCCCAATTTCGCGGTAGGGAACGAGATTGAACCACGCTTTAGGTAAGTTCTTCAAGTTTTGGACGGATGCACCTTCAGGAATAGCTTCGTTGACTTCAATGCCTAAATCTGCCATCAAACGCTTCAATTCGGTGCAATCGTGCTGGTTGTGGAATCCGAGGGTGGTAATGCCGATAATATTAACGGAAGGTTTCTCGGTTTTTTCTTGAGCAATTTCGCCTTTTTTCTGGGCTTTTTCGAGATAAAATTGCACAATCTGATGCAAAGTTCTGTCGGCGGCTTGTAGCTCGTTCACTCGATAGTGGTTGACATCAGCTAACATGACATCGCCTTTAGCATCCATTTGAGCGCGATCAACGAAATTTTGCAAGTCTTCTTGCAGGATGCTAGAGGTACAAGTAGGGGTTAAAACGATTAAATCGGGGTTTTCTTCGCTATCTTTGCGGATGATGTTATCGACGACTTTTTCTTGAGAACCCCGCGCTAAGACGTTGCGATCGACGATACTAGCGGTAACTGGCGTAAAGTTCCTCTCGCGTTCTAGCATAGAGCGCATGACGTTGAAATAATCATCGCCAAGCGGTGCGTGCATGATAGCGTGGACGTTTTTGAAGGAACTGGCAATTCTCAGCGTACCGATGTGAGCAGGCCCGGCATACATCCAGTAAGCTAATTTCATAGAGTTCTCCTGGTTGTTGGATAAGCAGTGATGATCAGATAATTTCAATCTGTTTTTGATTGTCTCAGACTCGTTGCCTTTTAGGACTCAATGCTTAAACAACGTTACATCAAAGAATTAGGGGTTGGAAGGTTGATGTTGTCTGGGTTTGATCAGGAGACTTTAGCAACAGGCGTATTGTTTAAGTGAAATAATTCTTAACACTAAGCTTGTGGCAATCATTCTTGCCCAAGTTGTTTAAGTGGCAGCGCTATAGTTATATTTGAGGCATGAATATCTAATGGATCAACAAAAGTGGTCAAATGGAGTGAATTTATTCCTTCTGATTTTGAATATGACTTTGAAAAAGATAAGTTAGCTGCTCATAACGTTACATTTAATGAAGCTGTTCAATGCTTCTTTTCTCATTATCAGGTTCGTCGCAATAAATCCTATTTAGACCGCTATCAACTAATTGGTACTACGTCTGGAGGTCGTCGTCTAAAAATTATTTTTTAGCTAAAATCTGGAAACATTGTTCGGATTATTACAGGATGGGAACTATGAATATAAATACAGCGCATGAAAATATTTCAGAGGAATTTGTTGATCCAGCAATAGAGAATCAAGCTAACGATGATTCGGCTTGGGAATCCTCTATCCAAGTTGATCACTCGTCGCTTTTGTTAGAAATTCCGTCTGAACTTGCTTCACAGGCAAAATTCTTAGCGAATCTAGAAAAAGAACAAGATGTTACAGTTTGGCTAGTTAGTTTTATTCGAGAACATCTAAATATTAAACTAGAAAGTCATTTAAAGAAGTTGTTTAATTAATATCACCGGGTCATTAAAGTCTTCCCCAAACCCAACGGGCCCACCAAAAAGGAAAAAGACTCGCGATCGCAATCCAGTCCCAGCGAAGGAGACGCAATTGATGCCACTGTACCCGATGTTCGTTAGGACTGGTAAACCCTCTAACCTCCATCGCTACCGCAATTTGTTCGGCCCGCATCAATAAGTTTTCTAATAATTTTTCCGCTACCATCAACCAAACTTTTGCACTGCCTTTAATTCCTAGCTTTTTCCAGTTAATGGCCCGTGTGCGGATTGATCGCGCCAAATTCTGCACTTCCTCCAACACTAACGGAATAAATCGTAAAGAAAGCGTCAAGGTAAGCATGATTTCGGTGATAGGAATCTTAAAACGGCGCAACGGGGCCGATAGGTCTTCTAATCCGGCAGTAATTTCTTCTGGGGCTGTTGTTAAAAGGTAAAGATTGGTACTGTAGATAAGCGTAAAAATGAGGGTACTAATGCGAATTCCTAATTCCAAAGAACGGCGAGTGATAAACAGCCGACTTTTATCGATTAAAACATAAGTGTAATGTGTCGGTTGCGGTAAGGAGAGGTCACTGCTAGGAAGGCGCGGTTGCGAATTGACCGCCAATCCGTCAGGCGCAAGAGTGGTAATAATGAAAACGAAAACACATAACATCAGCAACCACCCCATCTGCTGCTGCCAAACCCGTAAAGGAATTCTCGCTGCTAGCGTCAGCAACATCAATATTCCCACCAATCCCAACCGCCACCAAGGATTTGCCAGCAACGGCGCGGCCAAAAAAGTCATCAACCAAGCTAATTTAACTCTTGGATCGAGTTTATGCAGCCAAGTTGTCGGTTTTTCTAGGTAGAGTCCGATAGGAAGCGATCGCAGTAAATCCATAGCTTATATCAGTTATCAGTTATCAGTTATCAGTTATCAGTTATCAGTTATCAGTTGGCAAAATTAGAGGTTTTATTTTCTTATTCTCATCCTATCAATGATAGGCGATCGCTGGGAATACTTATATCAGTTACCAGTTATCAGTTATCCACAAATCATAGTCCTCATTCAATCATTCAAATCATAGTACCCATTATCAATTGTGAAAATTTCCCCCTCTTACCTCTTGCCTCTTGCCTCTTGCCTGACTTTTGCCTGTCAAAGTCAGGCCACGATTGAACTTCCTCAACCGCTTCCTCAAGATCCGTTGGTGGAAGCTTATTTTAATCACAATCAAGCACGAGACTATACTGAACCCTATCGAAAAATCACTCGTTCTGGTGATAATTTAGAAGCGATCATGCTTGAAGCAATTCAATCTGCTCGCTCCACTATTGATATTGCCGTTCAGGAAATTCGCTTGCCAGAACTTGCCACTGCCTTAGCACAACAATCTCAAGCAGGCATTAAAATTAGGCTAATTATTGAAAATCAGTACAATCAGCCGATTAGTGAAACTCGCTTAGAAACCCTCGCTTCCAGAGAACGCGATCGCTATCAGGAATATTTTGCTTTTATTGATAGCAATAAAGACGGTGAACTCAGCCAAACGGAAATAAATGAAAGAGATGCTTTAATTATTTTGAAAAAGCATCAAATCCCGTTAATTGATGATACTGCCGATGGCTCTAAAGGAACGGGATTGATGCACCATAAATTTATCATTATTGATGGCAAAACCGTTATTGTTACTTCGGCTAATTTTACGAGCAGTGATATTCACGGGGATATAACGCGACCCGATACTAGAGGCAATGCTAATAATTTACTCAAAATTGAATCGAGCGCGATCGCTCAAGTTTTTACCGAAGAATTTAATATGATGTGGGGAGACGGGACAGGCAAGCAACTAGACAGTAAATTTGGCATTAATAAACTTTCTCGATCCGCTAAAACTATAACGTTAGACAACTCAAAAATCACGATTAAATTTTCGCCTAATTCTTCTAAAGATACTTGGCAAAAAACGACTAATGGTGTCATTGGTAGCACATTAAATAAAGCCAATCAATCTATCAATTTGGCACTTTATGTTTTTAGTGAACAATCCTTGGCTAATATGCTAGAAAATAGTCATCAAGCAGGCGTAGATATTAAAGCTTTAATCGACCCTGAATTTATTTTTCGCAGCTATAAATTATCGCGCATTTAAACGACGTTAACAGATTCACCTTTATTTTTAAGCTTACGATTCCACTTAATAATTAGTTGCCCTTCATTTAAAAGTCGATACAATAAAAACTCTAACTCTTCAATTGATTTAAAAAAGCGATTAGCAATATACTCTTTAGCTGAATGCCAGACTAATTCAATTAAGTTATAATCGGGACTATACTCCGGCAAGAATTCTAGCTGAATATTAGGCATATCTTCTTCTATCTTCTTTAAAATCTCTGCTTTTTTATGAAAACTTGCATTATCTAAAATAATCACAATTTTAGCTCCTTTTTTGGGAAATTCTTCAGCCTTATTTCCCGCTTCTGCCCACTCATTTATCAGTTCTTTATAAAAGCCTTTTATCACTTCATAAAAATTCTCTGAGTTCCCTTTCTTGATAAATTCTACCCATCTTTTTTTGTCAGAATATCTTAATCCTCCCATGACGTTAACTCTTCCTTTTCTTCTATCGCCTCTTACTTTTTTTGGCTTTCCTTTTTGACTCCAATTTTTTCTTCTGACCACCCTCAAACTAAATCCACTTTCGTCCCAAAACCATACCTGCAAACGCTCAGGACTGTTTTTTGTTATTTCTAAATATTTCTCTAGCTTCTTTTTAAAGGCTTTTCTTTTGGACTTATCCCACTTGTCCTCTAGGCTATACTTTGCCCAAAGGTAAACGTACTTTTTTCTGTCTAAAATTCTTCTAACTTGGGAACTACTTAATTGAATTCCTGTTGCTTTGTCTAAATAAGTTGCTAATCTTGCTGCTGTCCATCGGCCAAACTCATACCCGAACTCTTTTGGTTCTTTTTCAATAACTTCTAAAAGCAATTTAATATACTCATCTGT
>JBGTNM010000368.1:0-2043 GCA_041743025.1 Microcystaceae cyanobacterium | reverse complement strand
TGCAAAATGCCATTATTACTGTGGGATAAAGGGGTGAAAGAAAACCTGAAAAGTCAGGAGGAGCCGTGTGCGGTGAAAGTCGCAAGCACGGTTTTGAATGGGAGGTTAGAGAGGTGACTCTCTGATCGACCCCTAACATTGCCCAAAAGTTTGCTGAACCCACTCAGATAAATCAGCAGAACGAACAGACATTAAAGCCTCCTTAACAAACTGATTAGTCAAGTTAATAGTGCTTAAAGGAATAGTAAGAAGGAGAGAACGAAGTTCAGAGATAGGACTGCGTTGTGAGAAGTATTTATAACGACCAAAGATAGATTCAAGAACGTCAGAAGTAGCGAGGAGAGTACGGTCAAGAGAAGGAGGAATCTGTTCTTGTAAATAAGTTAAAATTTGCTGTTGGAAAGGCTGGAGAAATTGAGGAATTTTACGGTGAGGCGTATATTGGGGTAAAGTTAGAGTGTTGAAAAAAAAAGAGAAACTAGATTCATGTCAGAAATTGAAAATTGGGGAGTAAGTGTAGAGGAGTATTTAGAGGGATTAGCAGCCGGTATAGACGTTTTGGAATTGAAGCAATTAGAGGCCAAGGGAATTCCTACCAACCTAGCTCTGGAAGTGATGGCGATTGTCCCAAAAGTCGTTAATGGCACGGCGACTCCTGAAGAAATTGTGAGAGGGCTAATGATTCTAACGCCATCGCTCTCGGCAACAAATTAAAGAGTTCGTCACTCGCCCTTAAAGGTCAAGTTAACCAAGCGGAGATAAAAGAAGGCAAAACGAGCTTAAACTCATGGCTCAACTTTCATCGTTGAGAAGCTCAGAGTCTTGGCTTCGGCTTTCTAATTGTTGATAGAGAAGGTAGGCGGCCATGCGTTTAGCCTTTGGTTTACTGGTATCTTGTCCGATGGCTTGCCAATCTAAAAGAGTGACCCGACAATCAAATAATCGCGGAGTGCTTTCGGAAAATTCGTATTGAGGAAAGCACTTGAAATTCTGTTGAGCCAGTTTTTGCAATCGTCCCACCCAATTTTTCTGTGAGTCATTGGGATTTTGGTAAGGGTTCACTATTTTTATAATTAGGCTTTTTAAGCTTGATAATGTCTTATTCTCGGAAATTGTAGCCACGGCTGACCCAGAAAAGCTGACAAGCTGGGCTTTCCCTGAATAATTAGAGCCATAGCTCAATAATCATTTTAGCAATTGACACTCTACAGATGGCGAGCCAGACCCGACTCAGCAACTCAGCACTGTTCAAGGAGCGATCGCGAGCCTAGTTGACACAGACATAGAGATGTAGTAAGTTATAGACAATGAGCAACAGGTAAGTTAAAAATGACTTACGAATGGACGCAAGAGCCGTATTGGGGCAAGCAAAAACCGCCCGTCACTTGGGAAGCCCAAGTCATTAACGACACGCTGCTGGCGTTAGAAGGGTTAACCCGACAGCAAGAAGACGAGATCGAAAAAATAGCCAAGCAAGTCAGCGAGAAATTCTTAGAAAGAGTCAGCCCCGCCAGCGTCAAAAACTGCTTCAGTCGCCTCCACAAAGCCATCCGTATTTATTTCTCAGACTCTTCAGGAAGATTAACCCCAGACAACAGCTATTCCCATCCAACACGCCAGACCAGAGAACACATTGGATGCTTACTGATTGACACCCCCGACGAGATCAAAGCCGCCAATCAAGGATTACAAAGACAAGCGCTCGACTGGAAACAACACAACGTCACCCCGATCAATAACCCGGACGCGATCGTAGCTAAGGGAAGGGAAATGTTAGAAACCGCGCTCGTCCATCATCGAGGCGGAGAATTCGCCTCGTATCTGGATCTAAGCGTGTCATTAGCCCTGCTAGCGGGACTGAGAGCCGGAGAAATCCTCAGAGATGCGGTTTTGCAGCCCTCGTCAGATTACACAGTCATGCTGGTAGAGGGACAAGCCAAAACACGAGGACAACAACGCATTTATGAAATGCCCACGTTAATCGAAGCGTCAAACGTCCTGGAGGGCTACCAAATCCTCAGAGAAACCTTTAAGACCAGCGAC
>JBGTNM010000367.1:0-1644 GCA_041743025.1 Microcystaceae cyanobacterium | reverse complement strand
TTATTGTCTCAAGATATTCAACCTTGCTTTGCTTCTCAAAAAGCCAAGAAACACTACTATGATGCTATTTGGTTTAGTCGTATTCAAGAAATCAAATGCCATTCCAATTAACTTTTACTGAGATGTGTCAGGCAGTCAGGTCAATATCTGTTGTAGTATGAAATCTAAGCTTTTATATGTATTTTTTTAAAAAAAGTTAAAATTTATTTCTACTATTTCTCTTAGCTTTTGTCTTAGCAAATTATAGGATTCTTGCAAAGAATCTTTACTTGTATCAATATGTATAATTGGTATATCAACTAAATCAAAAATAAGCTTATAAGAATCAGCTAAGTTTAAATTTATAGTAACAAAATCACCGTACCATTGAAGAGAAGTATTTTTACTTCTATTAGTAATTCTTTGACTAATAACTTCGTCAGATGCAGTAACGTAAACAATGATATTAGGCATCAAGAACTTTGGCTCACTTTTTAAAATTTCAAGGTGGTATGATAAATCTTGTTGCAGTAGCAGACTGTGGTAAGCCAATGTGGAAAAAACATATCTGTCTGCTATCACTGTTGAAGTCTTTACTCTTGAGGCATACTCCTGGCTTCTAATACTATTGCACAAAGAATAAAAATGAAATGTCGCAATTGGTGAAGAAGTATCGTCAACTAAAGGTTTCAAAGAAACTAGGTTTTGAGGAATGCTAGTGAAATAAGATAATGATTGTTGCTCGGCTAACATACGAGCGAGAGTTGTTTTACCAGCACCATCTAATCCTTCAAACACAATAAATGGAAATTTACCTGTCAAAGTATTCATAATAAATAGTTTAAAAAAGCCTTCTTGATTTAAGTTAGTTTTTAGATTTATTGTCTGACAAAAATCATTTATTTTGCTGACTTTTAATAAAGCTAGTTTCTTACCAATTGTAAAGTCCACCTCTCTTGATAAAAATGTCTGGACTTACTTTAATATCATTAAGAGCCTCAGCAGCACCTACATCTAAAATAGGACGACTGTATGTGTGATAACCTTTACTATCATCATAAAAGCGTCCAGATGGGTCGATAAGCGTATAGCTACCACGCATAAGCTTATTATTTTCAGGTACTAAAGAAATTTCGTGATTTTCTAAATGTTTATGCTGTCGAATAAAACTATCAAACATATTGTTATCAATTTCAAGATTTCCAATTGTAAGGTCGTTTTGTCCAATAACGGGTAAAATTTGAAACAATTTCCATCTTTGAGGATTTGTTCGCAAAATAAAATCTGACATATTTTCTTGATAATTAGTCTTATTGACTACCGTATTAATTTTGAGCTTCAATCCGAAAAAATGAGCGGCTTCAGCGATTTGATAATAGTCTTTCTCAGTCAAAGAAATATTTCCTGCAATAGCCCTACCTGTTGCCAGATTAGTTTCTGGGTTTAATGAGTCTACACTAATTCCTAGCCAATCTAATATAGGTGCAAATTTAGCTATTGTATCTTCGTTAAGCCATGTGCCATTAGTGGTCAGTCAAGCTTGATTTGAGAGGTAAAAACTGAGAAAATTAACTCCAGTAAAATCTTCAAAATCAACTTGGTCAATGTCAAAAAAGAAATATGTAGTTACTTTAACTAATGAAGAGAGAAATTCATGGGAACAGT
>JBGTNM010000366.1:0-30202 GCA_041743025.1 Microcystaceae cyanobacterium | reverse complement strand
AGGATGGGTTAGACGGCAATAAGCATTCAAACTTAACCCGAAATCATCAATCCGTCGTAACCCATCTTTCAGGAATTTGTATCCTAGTACACATTTCACCTCATCATGCCGGAAGAGCCACTTTTTTCATTTCAGAGACCTCCTGAGAATACACGATTAGTCATAAATACCACAGAACATATTCTAGTGATTTATAAGTCATAAAAACAAGTCGGAAAAGTCTGGAATTTCCCTGCCCATAAATCCTACCTTTCCGACCTTTTTTGCTTTTCTTAATAAAAGGCGATCTTGCAATTTTGTAACGATTTCAATTCCTTTAACTCCTGTAATTAGCAGGGTTATTTTATTCTTTTTAATCTGGGCAAAGTTCCCTATCTGTATCAGTAACCCCAGCGTTGGTATGCAGATAGTCCCGCACCCAATTACAAGCGTAGTCTAAAGGCTACAATTTCAGAATGGTTGCAACGTTCCACATCACTAAACTACCATCATCGCCAACCGAGGTCAGAATCTGACCATCCTTGCGAAACACCAAGGTACGCACCCCTGAGCCATGACCTTTCAGCGTCACCAGCAGTTTCCCTTCCAACGTCCAAAGCTTGACCGTCTCATCAACGCTGGATGTGGCAATCAATGAGCCATTGGGACTAAACGCCACCCGCCACACCGACGGATCATGATTGAGGGTGTGGCGCAATTGCCCGTCCCGACTCCACAGTCGCGCTGTCCCATCGGCACCCGCCGAGGCAAACTGGCTACCATCAGGGCTGTAGGCCACATCCCAAATGGAGGTCGGATGTCCCGACCATTTCCGAAGTTGTTGTCCCTGGCTACTCCAACGGAAAAGCTGGCCGCTAAACGTAGAAGATACTAATTCTCGCCCATTGGGATGCCAAGCGACTCCCATTACAGGATCATTGTGGGGACTGAAGGTTTGCCGCAGTTTACCTGTCATATCCCAACGTTTTAGGGTGCCATTTTCCCCAGCCGAGAGGAACTGATTCTGAGTAGGGTGTAGGGACAGATTGGTCACGGCTGCCTGATCAGCGTTGATCATCTGATAGGTTAAGTTGGCTACCGATACTAGGAAGATGTTCTTGCTGGTTTCAGTGATGGCGATGGTCTTACTATCTTGGCTGTAGATGACTTTGAAAAAAATGGCACTGGGCAAACCCTGTAGCGTTTGATGAAACGGGTTATGAACTTGCCAAAGCAGTACGTGAGCAATAATTAACTCTATGGTGGCAATGCCAATTGAATTTTGCTTAATTTCTCCTAATTCATCTAAATAAATACGATTTACTCTCCCTGATGTCAATAAATCTTGGTAACGTTGAATATTGGTAGGTTCAATCCGGCAATTAGGATAAATAACCACTTATTAATTTTTTTTCAATTTAGAAAATATCCGAAAATTACCAACCCGTTCGTGTTGACTTAAATAAGCCCCGTACTCAGGGAGACAAGAAATGACGGCTGATGAGGCATTAGCAATCTTAGATACCCTTCTCAAACAGCAACCTTTAAATAATGCTAAAGAGTTAGTCTTTCGGCAAGCTTGGGAAAAACGCACCTATGAGGAAATGGCGAATATTCTCAATTATGAGATTAACTACATCAAGCATATCGGTTCTCAACTATTTCTGTCCATCTCCCAGACTTTAGGACGCAAAGTTACTAAAAGTAATTTACACTCGGTTTTCAGACAACTTTCCTACGAGACTTGCTTAAAGCCATCTTTGAATGCTTCTCCCCAAAGACAAGATTGGGGAACTGGAGTTCAAGAAATGACTGTATTTTATGGCCGCCAAGCAGAACTGGGTTTACTAGAACAATGGCTTGTTCAAGATGCTTGCCGTCTGGTAGTTATCTCAGGCACCGATGGCGTAGGCAAAACGGCTTTAACTCTCAAGCTCGCGCAGCAAATACAGGGCCAATTTGATTACCTCATTTGGCGTTCTTTGGAGTCCCAACCGAGTCTAGAAGCACTACTATTAGATTTAATCGGAGTATTCGATCACTGGGCTGAAAAGCCTTTACCCGCTTCCTCTGAAAGTTTAATGAGTCAACTTCTGACTTATCTTGCTCAACATCGTTGTTTGCTTATTTTAGATAATTTTGAGTCAGTCTTAGCCAGTGGAACTTACGCAGGAACTTACCGAGAAGACTACCAGGGATATCAAACATTGCTCCAACGCTTAGCGACTGCTCCCCATCAAAGTTGCTTAATGGTGACGACTCAGGAAAAGCCACAAAATGTGACTTACCTCGAAAGTGAAACCTCACAGACTCGCTGTTTACAACTGACGGGACTGACGATAGCGGAAGGAGAAGCACTTCTGCAAGAAAAAGGACTCATTGGTAATCAAGAACAGTACCAGCAATTAATTGAACGCTATCGAGGCAACCCGGTACTCCTCAAACTCGCCTCAAGCTTAATTCAAGAATGGTTTGAAAGCAATCTAGCCGAGTTTTTAAAACTAGACATCATTAGTTTTGGTAGTATTGGTCTCTGGTTAGAACAACAGTTGCATCGTCTGACAACCTCAGAAGAACAATTGCTCTATTGGCTAGCCATTGAGCGAGAGCCGATGACAGCCTCAAAATTACTCCAAAAGATCACACCGTCAATCCTGCCGGACAAATTACTCGCTCTTTTAGAATCTTTGCAACGGCGCTCTGTGATTGAAAAACAGGCAGCTAAGTTTATCCTAGCACCCGTACTCAGGGAATACTTGATTAAACAGTTTATAGAGAAAGTTACCCAAGAAATCGCCACAGAAAGCTTAAACCTACTTCTCACTCACAATATTTGTTTTATTGTAGACTCCCTCAAGCAGAGACTTTGCTTCCAAGGAGAATCAGAACAAAAGCTGCTTGCTAAGCTAGAAACCCTATTGGCAAACGTCGCTAGGCAATCTACTAGCCACGCCGATTACGCTAGAGACAATCTACTCAACTTATTGCAACAGTTTCAAAAAGAGCAAGCTGCTTCTCAATTAGTTGCTCCTTTGCTCAGCCAAAAACTATATTTATTAAAACCCAAGCGGCGATCGCACCAATTTAGCCTTCCGCCGCCCCAGATCAGTTAACAGTGAACAGTTATCAGTTTATGTGAGAAACTTCTTTTGGAGAAAAGTTAAAAACGATGTTTGAACAATCTGGATTGTCTCAAAAAAAGCCCTTATTTCCTTTATCTAACGCTCACTGGCTCATTATTGGCGGTTTGGCCTCCTTATTGCTCACGGGAACCGGAGCGCTATATGTACTGCGTCAGGTAAAAACTGCTCCAGAGCCTGTTCTAAACGCTACTCCCGTTGTGCCAGTCCCAACAAGAGTAACTGCTTTAGGGCGGCTCGAACCCCAAGGAGAAGTTAGCAAAATCTCGGTTTCCTCCAACAGTAGTAACCGAGTGGTTCAGGTGTTAGTCGAAGAAGGCGATCAAGTCAAAGCTGAACAAGTCATTGCCATTTTAGATTCGGGCGATCGCGCTGCCGCCGCCCTAGAAAAAGCTAAATCAGACGTTCGTGTCGCCCAAACTCGTCTGCTACAAGTCAAAGCCGGTGCTAAACAGGGGGATATTACGGCTCAATCTGCGCGATCTCAACAGACTCAAGAAGAATTAGTCGGGCAAATTACCACCCAAAAAGCCAGCATTGCCAGTTTGCAGGCTCAATTAGAAGGGGAAGCCTCGGCTCAACAAGCCACCATTGAGCGATTCCAAGCGAATTTAGTCAATGCCGAGCAAGATTGTCAACGCTATCAAACCCTACATGACGAAGGCGTGGTTTCTCTCCAAGAGCGCGATCGCTTTTGTTTGCAAGCCACAACTGCCAAAGCCTCTCTTAAAGAAGCTCAAGCCAATTTAAAGCGGATTAATACCACTTTGCAGCAAAAAATTCGAGAAGCTCAAGCCAATTTGCAACGAACAGTAGCCACTTTAGATAAACAAATTCAGGCAAATCAAGCCACTTTAGAAGCTGTTGCCGAAGTTCGTCCGGTAGATATTCAAGTCGCTGAAGCAGATTTAATGGCTGCTCAGTCCGCCGTCAAACAAGCCCAAGCGGACTTAGAATTAGCTTACGTCAAAGTTCCTAAAGCGGGTGAAATTCTGAAAGTGAATACCCGCGCTGGCGAATTGGTTAGCAATGATGGCATTGTCGAACTCGGACAAACCAGCCAGATGTATGCCGTAGCAGAAGTCTATGAAACCGATATTACTCAAGTCAAGCCAGGACAAAAGGCAAGCATTACCAGCGAGGCACTATCTGAGGAACTCAAAGGCACGGTTGAACGGGTAGGACGATTAGTACGCCGTCAAAATATCTTTGATTCTAGTCCGACTGCTGACACTGATGGTCGCATTGTCGAGGTGAAAATCCGCTTAGATCCCTCATCTAGTCAAAAAGCCAGTGGACTTACCAACCAGCGTATCAGAGTAGCGATCGCTATTTAGAAGAACTCGTAGGGCGATGCACTGCCCACCAATCGTCATTTTTTAGGAAAAGATTGATGTTTAAACCTGGAATTCCTTTAGCCTGGTTACAATTAAGTCGCGTCCGCAGTCGTCTGATGGTAGCGATAACCGGCATTGCTTTTGCTGACTTTTTGATGTTTATCCAGATTGGATTTCAAGCGGCACTCTATGATAGCAACACGATTATGCACCGCAGCTTGAAAGCGGATTTAATTCTCATGAGTCCCCAAGCGCAAAATATCTCTAATATGGAGAGTTTTCCGCGCCGCCGTCTCACTCAAGCTATGAACTTTGAAGCGGTTGAGTCTGCCGAAGCTCTTTATACTGAAAGGGCTAATTTCAAAAATCCTGATAATCAGCACGAAACTGAAATTTTATTATTCGCTTTCAATCCGGCTAAGTCCATTGTCGATCTAGAGGGCGTGTCAGAACATCTGCCTAATTTAAAGTTGACTGATACAATGATTTTTGACCGCAACTCGGGTGGCGTATTTCCTCAAATGCTGGCGACTTTAGAACAAAGCAAAACCTTAAAAACGGAAATGCAACAACGGCAAGTTACTATCGAAGGCTTGTTTACTTTGGGCGCTTCCTTTGCTGGCGATGTCAATGGAATAGTCAGTGATTTAACTTTTCTTCAACTCTTTCCGGGTAGTTCTCTCTCTGAAGTGAATGTGGGTTTGATTACCCTTACTGAGGGAGTCGATCCCGAACAGATGGTCATCGCTTTGCAAGCAACTTTGCCAGAAGATGTCAAGGTACTAACCCGACAGCAATTTGTTGATTTTGAAAAAGATTATTGGGCGAATAGTACGCCCATTGGGTTTATTTTCACTTTGGGAACAGCCATCGGCTTTATCGTTGGTTTAGTGATTGTCTATCAAATTCTCTACGCCGATGTTTCCGATCATTTGCCTGAGTATGCCACCCTAAAGGCAATGGGATTTACGGATAGTTACTTTTTTATGGTGGTTTTGCAAGAGTCTTTAATCTTAGCACTTTTAGGCTTTCTGCCAGGGGTGGGGATTTCTATGGGACTTTATTCTTTAGCAAAAGGAGCTACCATGTTGCCCATTGCCATGACGACCCAACGAGCCACGAATGTCTTAATCTTGACGATAATTATGTGTACCATTTCGGGAGCGATCGCTATCCGTAAACTTCGCTCTGCCGATCCTGCTGAAATTTTCTAGTCTTTCATTAATTCTATGAATCACTTACCCATCATCTCTACTTGCCAACTTAATCACTATTTTGGCAAAGGTCAATTGCGAAAACAGGTATTATTTGACATAAACCTTAATATTTGTCCAGGTGAAATTGTGCTACTGACTGGGCCTTCCGGTTCAGGTAAAACGACCTTGTTAACCTTAATCAGTGGATTACGTTCTTGTCAAGAAGGGAGTTTACAGGTTCTTAGCCAGGAAATTTGCGGTGCGAACAAGAATCAGTTAATTCAACTGCGCCGCAATATTGGTTATATTTTCCAAGCTCACAATCTGCTCAAAAGTTTGACAGCACTACAAAACGTGCAAATGTCCCTCGAACCTCACAAAGGGGTTTCTCTGACGCAAAGCCGCAGTCGGGCGAAAGAGATGTTAGAGGCAGTAGGTTTAGGACGCTGGATTCAGGCTTATCCCGATGATTTATCAGGAGGACAAAAACAACGAGTAGCGATCGCTAGGGCTTTGGTTAGCCATCCCAAAATTATCCTTGCTGACGAACCCACTGCTGCCTTAGATAGTAAGTCCGGTCGAGATGTGGTTAACCTGATGCAGGAACTAGCTAGAGAGCAAGACTGCACTATTTTAATGGTAACGCACGATAACCGAATTTTAGACATCGCTGACCGCATTGTACGGATTGAAGATGGGCATCTCGTCGAGTCATCCGTTACAGACACTCACGTTGTAGACAGGATTGAGTATGCCGTCAAAGTTTAGGCATTAATTGATCCTTTTAGCAACTTTTAGCACTGTCATTCATGACTTAAAGCGTTTAGCTTAGTAGAGAAAGAGTTTTGCTTTCGACATTAGCAAATTAAACAGTTATCCCATTTACACAACCACCAAACCAATGATGACAAAAACTCAAAAGATCAACGAGCAACGGATGCTTTCTCATAAGCAGCAAAATCAAACCATCGAACAAACCATCGAACAGCTTAAACAAAAAATTCGTCAAGTCGGCAATAAACCCCATGTTACTGTCGAAGAACAGTTGCATATTGTTGATGAATTAGCTCAATTTCCTCTTGGTAAATTTTGGTTGCAAAATCGAGGAACTGATGGTTATTGGACGGATTATATGATTCAACACCAATACCAAGGACGAATGACAGGTATCGATCCGCAAGGGCGTGAGTTAACGGCATTTGAAAAGGCATTTTTAGACAAAATTCCTTTTGTTGTAGCTACTCAGCAACGAGCCACCCATTTTACCAAAGTCATTCAAAGTCAGGTAAAAGAAGGGGCTGTTTTAGGTTCTTTACCCTGTGGCTTAATGAGAGATTTATTAAGTCTCGATTTTAGCGGGATTAAAGATTTTCAATTAGTTGGCATGGACATTGATCCACAAAGTTTAGAGTTAGCGCAAAAACTCGCAGAGAACTATGAATTATCTAATCGGGTTCAATTTTATCAAGTTGATGCTTGGAAACAACCTTTTCAAGAACACTTTACCCTCTTAGCGAGCAATGGATTAAATGTTTATGAACCTAATGACGAAAAAATTGTTGAGTTATATCGACAGTTGTTCAAAGCCTTAGTTCCGGGTGGGGTATTAGTCACTAGTGTCATTACATCTCCTCCCAATCTTGACCCTGATTCGGCATGGGATTTTAGTCAAATTGATGCGGAAGCCATGAGGCTGCAAAACATTCTCTTTTCAGACATTTTAAATTTCGATTTTAAAGGTCTAAGAAGTGCATCAACCACACAATCACAACTGCAAATTGCGGGGTTTGAAGAAATTGAAGTGATTGGGGATGCGGCTCGTGTCTTTCCAACTTTAGTCGTGCGAAAACCCGCGTAAAATGTCCTTAATTTTTTCTATTTGATTATTACTCAAGAATTGTTGAACATGAACTCACCTCAATATCGTGTCTTTGTCTGTACCAAACAACGGGAACCCAATCACCCTGAAGGTTGCTGTCATAACTGTGGTGGCATGGAAATTTATCAAGCCTTCCAAAAAGAGATTAAACAGCACAAATTAGAAAACAACGTAGAAATTCGTCCCTCTGGTTGTTTAGATTGTTGTGAAGCTGGGGCCGTTGCCTTAATTTGTCAACCCAAAAAACAGGATTTATCTTGGCTACCGACCAAAGTACGGGTAAAATTACGCAAGCTTTTATTTGCCAATAAATCAATGTATGGCAATCTTACGCCTAAAGATGTTTCAGCCATTGTTGAGAGTCATTTAGTCAAAGGAAAACCGTTGAAGCGGGCTCAAATTTAGAATGTACCCCATTTGTAGGGGCTGAACACTGTTCAGCCCGATAACTAATCCCAAATCCGGTTCTCACAGGATACTTATTGTAAGTTTTCAAAAAGCTTATGGGTTCCCGCTTGCGCGGGAATGACATAAGTAGCTTTCGCGGGAATGACAAACGCTATATCTAGGGTCTTTACGTCAGTTATGTTGGGATTAAACCACTGTAGAGACGTTGCAGGCAAAGTCTCTACAAGGAGAGTATGTGAACCGGATTGAATAGGGGCGGGGTTATACCGCCCCTATTTAATTAAATAAATTTCTCTAAACTTAACGGAATTCTCAAATTGACGTTTGTAGTAACTCGATAAGCAGACAAATGCTGATTTTTAGCTTAAAAAGGTCTTCTTCTGACCTTAAGTTAACCCAACAGAATCAGTTTTAGTTCTGAGTTTTAGCTTGTGATTTTTATCTGACTTTATTTATGTCTGAGTCCATTAAAACGACTGATTTCGAGCCATTTCTAGCTGTCCCTAACGATTCTCACGCTGTTGTTATTGGCGGTGGCATGGCTGGACTACTAGCCGCGAGAGTACTGACTAATTACTTCGAGCGAGTCACCTTAATTGAACGCGATCGCTTCCCCGATATCCCAGAGCCTCGCCAGGGCATTCCTCAATCCTATCACCCGCATGTTTTACTGGCTCGAGGACAGCAAATTTTAGAGCAGCTATTTCCGGGAATTAAAGAAGAACTCATTAGCAACGGTGCTTCAGCTTTGGATTGGACAGCCGATTTTCGCTGGTTTTTAAAGGGTCGCTGGGCCCCCCGCTTTATCTCCGGGATAACTAGCGTCGCTTGTACGCGGAATTTACTGGAGGCAAGGGTGCGCCAGCGCTTGGTCAAGCATCCAGCGATAAGGTTTTTAGAAGGTCGTCAAGTCGTTAACTTGTTGACTAATAGGGATAACACAGCTATTAGGGGGATTCGCCTGCGTAACAGTACTGCCGAAGAAACCGAAATTTTGGCGACTCTAGTTGTAGATACCAGTGGAAGGGGTTCTAATGCTCCTAAATGGTTACAAAATCTCGGTTTTGCAGCCCCCCAAGAAACGACGGTCAAATCTTTTCTCGGTTATGCAACTCGTTGGTATCAGACGCTTAGTCATCATCATCGGGATTATAAGATCCTCTACCTGATGCCTCAAGCCCCAGATCATGGTCGGGGGGCTGTCATTCATCGAGTTGAGGGAGATCGCTGGTTAGTTAACCTAATAGGCATTGGTCGAGACTATCCGCCTCTTGATGAAGTCGGTTTTCTCAACTTTGCTCGTGATATGTGCAGTCTGGAGGTTTATGACGCGATTAAGGCAGCCGAACCGATCTCGCCCGTTTATGGCTATCGACGCACTGAAAATCGCTGGCGGCACTATGAAAAGCTATCGCGCTTTCCCGAAAACTTTGTCGTGTTAGGGGATGCGGCTTGTGCCTTCAATCCAGTTTACGGTCAAGGTATTACCATTGCTGCTTTAGGCGCGATTGCCCTAGATGAGTGTCTCCTACAACATCAGGTCAAAAAGAGCTTAACTGGTTTTTCGAGGCGTTTTCAGAAAAAACTGGCAAAAGTTAACATTATTCCTTGGTTAATGGCTACTGGCGATGATTTCCGTTGGCCAACGACCGAGGGCGGACAGCCAGACTTAATGACTCGACTTAAGCAACGCTATCTTGACCGCGTGATGACTGTGGCTAGCGAAAATGCTGAAGTTTACCAAGTCTTGGCTCAGGTTTTCAATTTTATCAAGCCACCAACCGCGCTGTTTAGTCCAAAAATCTTAGCGCAAGTCCTGATGCCCAATATAAGGTTGAAAAATGCTTTTAAGCTGTGGCCAGCGTTACAACTAACCGTCAACAGTAAACCGTAAATAGTGACCGGAAAAATGAAACCTTTAAATTTTACACGAGACGAAATACAAACGGTTCAAGATTTGTTGCGGGCTGATGGTCAGCCAGTTCCGCCGATATTCCTTGAGGAGTCAACCCCTCAGATGGGAACGGCTGATATTCCGAAAGAAGTGTTTTTATCCCAGTCCTATCACGATCTAGAAGTGGAGAAACTCTGGAAGAAAGTTTGGCAAATGGCTTGCCGTGAAGAAGATCTCCCCAAAGTTGGCGATCATATTATCTACGAAATTGCCGACCTCTCAATTATTGTCGTCCGTAGTGCCAGCAACCAAATTCGAGCGTTTTATAACGCCTGTTTGCACCGAGGAACTCAATTGCGAATTAGCAATGGTCATGTTCCCTTTTTTCAATGTCCTTTTCACGGCTGGCGCTGGAATCTCGACGGGTCTATTGCTCAAATTCCTTGCCGATGGGAGTTTGACCATGTTGACAACGAAGCTTTGCGCTTGCCTGAAATTAAAGTTGAGACTTGGCAGGGGATGATTTTTGTCAATTTTGACCCTGAGTGCCAGTCGTTAGCGTCTTATTTGGAAAATATTCCTGAACAGTTCCGGTATATTCCTTTTCCTCCCCAAGAACGCTATACTTTCGTCCACATGATTAAAGAAATGCCAGCTAACTGGAAGGTGACTCTGGCAGCATTCGTTGAGTCATACCATTTCAGTACGACTCACCCGCAAGTCCTTCCCTTTACTGGAATTGCCCAGAATGACGTATACCAACGTCACAGCCGTACAATTTTGCCTGTTGGCGTTGCTAGCCCTTATTTGGGACAGATTGAACCCGAAGCATTGGCTAAAAAGATTGCTTTGTTTGAAGGGGCCGATCCGTCTTTAGTTAATTTGCCTCAAGGGATGACTGCTCGCGCTTTTGCGGCTCATTTGGCTCGCCAGCGTTTGCAACAAACCCTAGGGATTGACTGTTCGTCTCTTTTAGATACCGATGTGCTAGATGTGATGAGTTATCTCATCTTCCCCAACTTAGTGATTACTCCCAGTCTTGGGTTCCCGGTTTTACTAAAATTTATGCCTAATGGGAACGATCCGAATTCCTCGCTGATGGAGGTACGCTTACTGCTGCCTTGTGCTGCTGAAAGTCGCCCGGCTAAAGTACCCATTCACCGCTTAGGAGTCAATGACAGTTGGGCAAAAGTTCCTGGTTTTGAAAAAATTGGCCCCATTTTCGATCAAGATACAGCCAATCTGCACCGGATGCAACGAGGATTAAAAGCTTCTGCCAAACTCGGTATTACTTTAAGCAAGTATCAAGAATCGATCATTCGTCATTTTCACCAAGTCCTTGATTGTCAGTTGCAGTCTTAAGATTACCTATTTGTCAAAATCAATTTTTAAAAGGAGCGAAATCGCTATGTCAATGATTAAAGGTACTCCTTGGTTAGTCGCGCATAAGGCAATGTTGCCAGTTAATCAGCCTAGAAAAATTTCTCTTTATGGTCAAGATTATGTGCTTTGGAAAGACGGTTTTGATCAAGTGAGAGCGTTACCGAATGCTTGTCCTCACATGGGAGCAATGCTGTCTGAGGGCTGGTGCGACAAACGAGCAGATGGGGCTAGTGTGGTAGTCTGTCCGTTTCATGCGCTAGGGTTTGATGGGGAAGGCTGTACGATTATGCCAGACGGTAAAAAAAGAACTCTGCCTCTACTTAAGCCGCTAAATTTAATTGTTCAAGGCGATTTTATTTGGACTTACGGGGGATATGAACCCAAAGCCCCAATTCCTGAGACCTTTAATCAAATTGCCGCTAAATATCGGTTTATCGGTCATACAGCAGACATGACTGTTGAAACAGATTTACTCTCGATGCTGCTGAATATGCACGACTATAATCACCAAAATGGAACTCATCGACCGTTATTTAGAGTACAAAAAGTGGAGTTTAAGAGTTTTAGCGATGAGGGTTATCATTCCCATGCGTTTTATGATTTACCGACTGTTCCAGCTACTTTAGCCGAAAAATTGAGAAATCCCAGTACTTTTTTGCTGCCAAAACTTGTCAAAGTTCATATGGAAAACCTGTTTCCCTTTTCTGTAATTTTTCATGCTAATACGGCAATGGGGAGAATTGCCCAACTCCACCTATTCGTCCCAGAGTTGGAAAATCGGACACGAACTTTTGTCCTGTTGTATGCCATTCCCAAAAATCCTATTGTTACTAAATTGCTAGCACCAAAGTTTTTGGAGTTTGCTAAGGTTATTACCGAGCAAGATGCTAATATTCTCAGCAAAATTTATCTGAATACTCCTCAGAAAATGAAACTCAATAATGAAGTGGGTATGGATTGGGTAAGGCGTAATTGGCATATCGGAAGCGAAAATTAAGCGTCGATGTTGATTTAACGGCCAAGAAGAACCTGCGGTTGATATTAACTGAATTTCGTCAGTTGAAAGGGTCAACGATTGCTCAACATCCCCAATCTGATGATGCTTGTCAAAGGCTAGGATTTTCCGGCTCTCCTCTCCCGTTTGGTTCTTCTCTATATATTGAGCGTCCGCCGATTGAAGACTTGGCGATCGCTGCGATTCGTCAAACTGGTAGCCTGATCCGCATTAAAGCCCCTCAAGCGATGGGTAAAACGTCTTTAATCAATCATATGATGGGGGTTGCTCATAACCCCTATTACATTTGGTAGGAGGGCATCCCTATTTGTTGCAACTGGCATTCTATTGGCGGGCATGAAAGTGAGTCTCCTGTGCGAACTTTACCGTGAATATTTTTGCGCTTGTGACATATCCAAACAGAATCAGTAAGGATGTGGGACTGGCGACCCATAAAAATTAGTAGCTGCTATATTAATCTGTCCACCATAGTTTTTAAGAAAGTTAAATATTTTTCCCAAAAAGGTCTAAGTTACGTTGAAGCAGATCAAGGATGAGAACTATTTTACCTAAGTCGTCGTGAAAAAGTTAGATATTTTTCCTAAAAAAATAGAACTCGCGTTGATGCAGTTAGAAGAAGATATTGCTAAGTGTGAACAGTATCTTCTCGTACCGCAACAAGAGCAGAGTTCACCCTGGGTTACTCAAGGTAACGCCTCCTCTCTCCCATTCCCTCAAGTTTGCTTTGATCATCAAATTCATCCTCACTATCCGTTAGCTCCTATGAACCATTTCGATACTTTAATTGACCTTTTACAATACCGAAGCCAAAATCAGCCCTCACAAACGGCTTATGTGTTCTTACAAGACGGAGAAGTTGAAGTTGATCGCCTTAATTATCGGCAATTAGCTCAACAAGCTCAAGCGATCGCGGCTCACCTCCAGTCTTTAGGGGCTGAAGGCGAACGCGCGCTTTTGTTATACCCGCCGGGATTAGAATTTATCAGTGCTTTCTTGGGTTGTTTGTTGGCTTCGGTGACGGCGGTTCCTGCTTATCCCCCACGACAAAACCAAAATTTGCACCGCTTGAGTGCGATCGTGGCTAACGCACAAGCCAAATTTGTTCTAACTACGCCCTCACTCTTAAACACAGTTCAAGAACAGTTTGCTCAATCCCAAGATTTAGCAAGTATACACTGTCTAGCAACCGAGCAAATTAGTGCTGACTTAGCCCAAGCC
The DNA here is from genome assembly GCA_041743025.1 of Microcystaceae cyanobacterium. Classification (GTDB taxonomy): domain Bacteria; phylum Cyanobacteriota; class Cyanobacteriia; order Cyanobacteriales; family Microcystaceae; genus JBGTNM01. The sequence goes on along the minus strand of JBGTNM010000366.1, from coordinate 16,753 downwards.
TGGCAAAAACCCCAGATTACAGGAGATTCTTTAGCCTTTTTACAATATACTTCTGGTTCGACGGGCAATCCTAAAGGGGTAATGGTCAGCCATAGCAATCTCCTACATAACGAACAAATTATTCAGCAAGGTTTTGGACATACTGAGGCTTCTTCGGTTCTCGGTTGGTTGCCCGTTTTCCATGATATGGGATTGATTGGCAATGTTTTACAGCCTCTATATGCAGGCATTCCCTGTTATTTAATGGCTCCTGTCGCCTTTTTGCAAAAACCGATTCGTTGGTTGCAAGCCATTTCTCGCTATAAAATTACCACCAGTGGCGGCTCAAATTTTGCCTATGACCTCTGTGTGCGTAAAATAACGGATGAACAAAAAGCCAATCTCGATCTGAGTTGTTGGGAACTGGCTTTTTCGGGGGCCGAAATGGTTCGCAGTGAAACTTTAGAACGATTTGCCAAGGCGTTTGCTCCCTGTGGTTTTCGTCGTGAAGCTTTCTATCCCTGCTATGGCATGGCAGAAACAACCTTGATAGTTTCTGGCGGTTTAAAAACGGCTGCTCCTGTTGTTCAAGCCCTAAAAACAAAAGATTTAGCAGAAAACCGCATTGTTTCTACCAATAACGTAGATTTAGAAGGACAAAGCTTAGTCGGCTGCGGTCAATCCCTGGCAAACTTGAAGATTGTGATTGCCAATCCTCAAACTTTGACTCGCTGTGCTGCCGATGAAGTAGGGGAAATCTGGGTGTCTGGGCCGAGCGTTGCTCAGGGATACTGGCAGAAACCCGACGTAACGCAAGAGACTTTTGGAGCTTATCTACAAGATAGCCAAGAAGGGCCATTTTTGCGGACAGGAGATTTAGGCTTTTTGCAAGACGGGGAACTGTTTATCACTGGACGGATCAAAGATTTAATTATCATTCGCGGACGCAACCATTATCCGCAAGATATCGAGTTAACCGTGAGTCAAGCGCATCATGCCTTACAACCTGATGCTGTGGCTGCTTTTTCGATAGAAGTCGCTGGAGATGAAAAACTGGTCATCGTACAAGAAGTCGAACGATCTCAGCGCCGAAAGCTCAATGTTGATGAGGTGGTTACGGCTATTTGTCGGGAAGTCGCTCTCAAACATGAGTTACAAGTTTATGCGATCACTCTGATTTCTCCTGGTAGTATTCCTAAAACCTCTAGTGGCAAAATTCAGCGTCAAGCTTGTCGTAAGACTTATCTAGACAACGGTCTTAATGTATTGTACACCTGGCAACAGGCAAGCCAAGAAGCCGTCTTGTCAGCCACCTCTAACGTTAGTCTCCTTCCCTTAGAAACCGAGATTAATCAAGAAAGCTTAAGGCAAAAGACGGAGGATAGTATTCCTTCTGTCTTGGATAACCTTCCCAAATTGACGATTGTCTCCCCAAATCAAAATCAAAAATCCGAGAGTTTAATCGGTAAGGATCTGTCCTTGAGATTACCTCCTAAAGTAGGTTCTCAGAGTAAAGCGCGTGCCGACGAGATGATTAGTTGGTTTCGTGGTTATGCCGATAAAAGGATTAATTCCCAACTGATTGATCAACGCCGTTGCATCCCGCCTTATATTGTCTTAGATTTGGGCAATCGAGGCTTCTTAGGAATGCAGATTGCTGAGCAATATGGGGGCAAAGCACTAGATACTTATGATGCGATGCAGGTGATCCAACAAGTCGCTGCTGTCGATCTTACCTTAGCCTCATTTGTCGGAGTCAATCACGCTTTAGGCACTCGACCCATTGCCAATTTTGCTCAGCCTCACCTAAAAGATAAACTATTGCCCCTAATTGCTCAAGGCAGAGAATTAGCCGCCTATGCTATCACTGAACCAGGAGCGGGTTCCCATCCTAAAGCGATCGCGACGACTGCCACTCCCGTTGCTGGCGGTTGGCACTTGCGGGGCGAAAAAATGTTTATCGGTTCTGGTTCTTGGGCAGGGATAATCAACGTTTTCGCCCAACTGCTCGATGAACAAGGTAAACCGTTAGGCATTACTGGCTTTGTGGTTAAACAAGGGGCTGAAGGCTTAATACAAGGGCCTGAATCTCTGACAATGGGAATGCGGGGTATGGTGCAAAACAGTATTTATCTGAATGATGTCTTCGTCAGTCCCCAGGATATGTTAGGTACTCCTGGAGGCGGCATGGATGTCGCTCAAGATGCCATGATGTTTGGACGCTTGGGGATTGGGGCGATGAGTATCGGCGGCATGAAACGCTGCGCTCAATTGATGCTACGCTATGCCTCTCGTCGCTCAATTGCCACCGGTAACTTACTGGAAAATCCCGTCACCCTCAACCGCTTAAATCAACTAAGTGCCTCGATTACCGCCGTCGAAACTCTAGTCAGCCGTATTGCCCAATTACTTGATCGCGGTGTTAGTGTTCCCGAAGAAGCTTATATCGCTTGCAAAATCGCTGGCCCAGAGTTTTTAAGTACAGCCGCCGATCATCTGATGCAGGCTTTAGGAGGTCGGGGTTATCTAGAAAACAATATTGCGCCTCAACTGCTGCGGGATGCTCGCTTGATGCGGATTTTTGAAGGCCCCACCGAAACGCTCAATATGTTCCTGGGTTCTCGCTTATTAAACCAGAGCGAACCCTTAGACCGCTTTTTAAGTGAGACATTAGGAACGCCGAGAATAGTTACTACCCTACACTCGGCGGCTCAACAAATATATGACCTCTATCATAGCAAACAGTCTCCCTTTAGCGATCGCACGACCACCTTGCGTTGGGTCTATAGTCTCGTCGGAGAATTGACCACCTTCGCCATTCTGCAAGCAGCCCTCGAAAGCCTTCCTGTACAGTTTCAGTCACTCCAGAGCGAACGGGCGATTCATTGGCTTAAGCTCAATTTTGATAACCTGCTCCATCAAGCTTTAGTGGGAAATTTATCCGAAATTGCCAATGCAGAAGCGATGACGGCAGAAATCGGCAGCTATGCCTCAGCGATCGGCGATCTCGAACAAACTCTTGCCGGAGAAGACCAACAATTAGACCCCTACTTGCAAAAATCCCCCACTTCTGCCGAACAAAAGCCTCAAGCTGTCATTGCTGCCTCGGTTGCTTTAGAGTCTTCTCCAGTTTATCTCGCCAAGTCAGTTGCTAGTGTATCAACCCCAATCACTAACACTAAAGTTCTCTTTATTGAGAAGTGGATTATTGATTGGCTCAGCCAAAATCTGAAAATTCCTCTTACTTCCCTGATTCCCAGTCAAGCTTTTGCTGAATATGGACTAGATTCAGTGATGGCAGTTGAGTTGGTGCAGGATTTAGAAACTTGGCTGAACCAGCCGCTCGATCCGACTGTGATTTGGAACTATTCCACCATTGAAGCATTAGCGAAATATGCGGCTAGCTTAACGCCAAACTCTATCGCTGACAAACCGACTCAGATAACGACTCAGCTAGCTGAAGAAGTCGCTCAATTGAACCATTATTCAGAAGCTAAGGCAACTGCTGTAAGACAGCACACAGAAAGCGAAATTGCTCTGCTATTAGCCGAAGAAATCACCAAGTCCCAACAAGCTTCATGGGCTGAAACTCGCTAGCTCTAGAAACCTAGAAACCCGTTTTCTTCTTTGAAAACAGGTTTCTACAGTCTTCCTACTTCCTACTTCTACTCCCTACTCCCTACTATAACTCCAATGAATAAGCCAGTACCTGACTACAACACGCTTTTGACAGACGCTTTGCAAGAACTCAGAAAAATGCGTTCTCAATTAGAAGCTAATGAGAACGCCAAAACCGAACCGATCGCTATTATTGGCATGGACTGTCGATTTCCGGGGGGAGCCAGTAATCCTGAATCTTACTGGAACCTTTTAGAAAAGGGAGTTGATGGGATTCAAGAGATTCCTAGCGATCGCTGGAATGTGGAAAAATACTATGATGACGATCCTGATCAACCCGGGAAAATGTACACCCGTCATGGTGGTTTTCTCAATCAAGTCGATCAGTTTGATCCGCGCTTTTTCGGTATTTCTCCGCTAGAAGCCGTCAGTCTAGACCCTCAACAACGGTTATTATTAGAAGTCAGTTACGGTGCGATCGAAAATGCTGGCTATCCTCCAGAGTCATTAAAAGGCTCTAAAACAGGCGTTTTTGTCGGGATTTGCTTTGATGACTATGCTAAAGTTTGTTTTAGCAATGGCAATCTAGACAAGATTGAAGCTTTTAGCAGTCTGGGAAATTCTAAAAGTGTCGGAGTTGGTCGCCTCTCTTATATATTTGGGTTTCAAGGGCCAGCGCTGGGATTAGATACTTCTTGTTCGTCTTCTCTGCTGGCTATTCACCTGGCCTGTCAAAGTCTGCGAAATCGTGAGAGCAATCTGGCCTTGGCGGGTGGCGTTAATCTGATGCTCGCGCCTGATGTCACTATCGGTTTTTGTAAACTGAGAGCCTTGTCGGCTATTGGTCGCTGTAAAACCTTCGATGCCATGGCGGATGGCTATGTTAGGGGAGAAGGGTGCGGTATTGTGGTACTCAAACGTCTCAGTGATGCTCTTGCTGACGGCGATCGCATCCTGGCTCTAATCCGAGGTTCTGCCGCTAACCACGATGGTCGCAGTAACGGTTTAACCGCTCCCAATGGTCTTGCTCAAGAAGCGGTGATTAAGCAAGCTCTCAGCCATGCCAAAGTCCAACCGACGCAGATTCAATACTTAGAAGCTCACGGAACGGGTACGACTTTAGGTGATCCGATTGAGGTCATGGCCTTAAGTAGAGCACTAGGAACCGGACGGACAAAGGAAAATCCTCTATTCATCGGCTCAGTTAAAACCAATTTTGGACATCTAGAAGGAGCAGCCGGTGTAGCGGCTTTAATGAAAGTCGTGCTTTCAATACAACACCAACAGATTCCGCCTCATCTTCACTTCAGTACTCCCAATCCTTACATTCCTTGGCAACAACTGCCTCTGGTTGTTCCTACTCAATTAACGCCTTGGACGGTTCAAGACAATTCTCGTTTAGCGGGAGTCAGTTCTTTTGGCATGAGTGGTACTAACGTCCATCTGATTGTTGAAGAAGCTCCTATTGCTGCTCCTTCACAAGCACTTTCTCCTCAAAACTTGTTAGTCCTCTCAGCGAAAACCCCTTCGGCTCTCGAACAATCTACTGCCAATTTAGCCCAATATTTACAGCAACACCCCCAAGTTAATCTGACTGATGTTGCCTATACTCTAAGTGGTGGTCGCCAAGCCTATCCCTATCGTCGCAAATTAGTTTGCTCTAGTCGGGAACAAGCTATTCAACAACTTCAAGATTTAAACGCCCAATCCCTGTTTAATCATGTGCCAGAAGCCAGAGAGAAGCCTGTTATTTTTCTGTTTTCTGGTCAGGGGTCACAGTATGTCAACATGGGTCTAGAACTTTATCAAAATGAACCGATTTTTCGAGAAGAAGTTGATCGCTGCACTCAATTACTGCAACCCCTTCTAGGAATTGACCTACGCACTATCCTTTATCCTCAAATAGACTCGCCGGATGCTACTGTTGTCCTGCAACAGACGGTTATCGCTCAATCGGCTCTCTTTGTGATTGAGTATGCTTTGGCTAAGTTATGGATGAGTTGGGGTGTGACTCCTCAAGGGATGCTTGGCCATAGTCTGGGGGAATATGTGGCGGCTTGTCTGTCTGGCGTGTTTTCAGTAGAGGATGCTTTATGGCTAGTGGTAGTACGAGGGAAATTGATGCAGCAACTACCCAAAGGGAAAATGCTGGCGGTTGTCCTACCCCAAGCCGAGGTTTTGGCTTTAATCAATCAATCTAAGTGGCAAAACTGTCTGACTCTTGCTGTAGTTAATAGTCCTTCTCAATGCGTTGTCTCAGGGGAGACTGAAGCAATTGATCAGTTGCAAAATTACTGCCTAACTCAAGGTATCGTCTGTCGCCTGCTTAATACTTCTCATGCCTTTCATTCTCAGATGATGGAGCCAATCTTAAAACCGTTTATTGAGCAGCTAGGAAAAGTACAACTCAATACTCCCCAAATTCCCTATTTATCTAATGTAACGGGAACTTGGATTACCTCAGAGCAAGCGAGGGAGCCAAATTATTGGGTGAAGCATTTGCGCCAAACGGTTCGCTTTGCTGATGGATTGCAAGAATTGTTAAAGCAACCCGAAAATATTCTCTTAGAAGTTGGCCCTTCTCAGGTTTTGACTAAATTAGTCAAGCAGCAACAAGCAACAAGTAGTACTATTTGTCTGGCTTCTTTAACTCAGACTCGTCCAGGTTCAACCCCAAGCCGAGAATTTTTGTTCAATACTTTGGGGCAGTTGTGGTTGGCTGGGGTAATAATTGATTGGCAAGGAGTTTATGCTCGCCAACAACGCCAACGTCTAACTTTGCCTAGCTATCCTTTCCAACGTCAACGTTACTGGATTGATACGCCCCCAGAACCATTAATTGAGGAAAAACAGCCCTCTCAAAGCGTAAAACCTTTAGTTTTAGAATCTGCTGCGGCTTCTAGACCGAAAATCGAACGGTTGTTAAGGGAAACACTCGAAGAAAGTTTAGGGATTAACCCGATTAGCCTTGATGATAACTTTTTTGAATTGGGAGGAGATTCTTTACTCGCTATTGAGCTAGTTTCTCGCTTAAGTCAAACTTTTCAAGTTAAGTTGAACTCAAGTCAACTGATAGAAACGCCTACGATTGCTAAGCTGGCTGTTATTATTGAAAAAGCTTACCAGAAAAAAGGTTCTGTTGGGTCTTGTTTGGTGCAACTTCAAGGAGGAGAAACTAAGCGCCCGATCTTTTTTATTCACCCCGCGAGTGGAACTGCTTTTTGTTATCAAAATTTCCTGGCTTATTGGGATGACGATCAACCAATTTATGCTTTAGAAGATCCCTATCTTAAGCAGGATAGTCGCTTTGGCAGTTTTCAAGAAAAAGCTCAATATTATGTTAACCTAATTCGCCAAGTTCAGCCAGAAGGGCCTTATCTTTTAGCGGGTTATTCTTATGGAGGGAATATGGCTTTAGAAATGGCTATTCATTTGCAAAAACAAGGACAAACAGTAGATTTTTTGGGTTTGTTAGATAGTTTCCCGCCCGTTTCTTATAAGAATATTGCAATCGATGATACTCGGCTGTTAGCGGCTGTTTGGCAGATGACATCTCTGATTTTTGAGAAGCAGTCACGCCAATGGTTTGAGGAATTGCAATCGGTTGAACCTGAGCAACAAATTGATTATGTTGTCAAACAACTGCTAGACGATAAAACGGGTATTCCTTTATCAGAAACTGTCTTGGATGAGAGAACCCTTCAAGTAGCCATGAATAATTTTCGCGAGTTACATCACTATATTCCGTCTGAGATTTATTCGGGTCAAATTACTTATTTTTGGGCGGCTGAAAAAATCCCTGAAAGTCTTAGTACCTTATTAAATTATCAAATTCCCAACGACCTAGTTGGTGATGGTTGGGGGAAATTAACCTCTTTGCCGATCAAGAACTACTACGTTCCTGGACATCATTTTACGATGTTGAATAGTACTAATTTTCCCGTTCTGGCTCAAACATTTCTAGTGGGACTTAGGGCTGATTCATAAAATGGAGATATTCTTCGGGAGTTAGAGGGATGGGAGCAGATAGGGCCATCATGTTCTTACTAAATTGATCAATTGTTAAGTGCTGCGCCGTCCTAATTCGTAAACCCCACAAGCAATGCAGGCAAGCATTCCCAAACTGATGCCCCAACTGTTACCTAATCCCCATTCTAAGCCCCAGTTGAATAGTCCTCCCACCGCCAAAAAAGGAACGATGCTCAACACTGAAGCATAAAACGCATTCTGTGATTCTCTAACGGTGCGGGTTCTTTCAAATTCTTTAGCTGAGAAATAGAGTGATCGCTCAGCAAAATTAAACCAACGATTCAACATTTCAATTGTCCAGTCACGCAGGCGAGAAAACCCCACATACAACGCCAGCGACCACAAACAGGCTCCAGCGATCGCTGCTGTATCGAAGGCAAAGGAAAAGGGTAGGAGGTCGCTTAACATGGCTTTGACTGAAAGGTTTTACAGATCTTAAAATTATTCATAGATTTTAACAATATCCTATGGAACGAGATGAAGTTTTAGCTATTGTCAAAGCGAATCAGGAGTCCCTTCAACGCTTGGGAGTCAAGTCCCTCGACCTCTTTGGCTCAGTAGCTCGGCAGCAGTCCCATCTTGATAGCGATGTCGATTTTTTGGTAGAATTTGACTCTCCGGTGGGATTGTTCGGCTTATTTCGGGTGCAACATTATCTAGAGGAAATGCTAGGATGTCCTGTCGATCTTGGAACCCTTAAAGCTTTGAGAGAACATCTACGCGAACCTGTCTTGCAGGAGGCTATTCGTGTCTTCTAGGGACTGGTCGCTGCGGGTGCGCGATATTTTGCAAGCCATCGACAGTATTCAACAACGCACGGCAGGAATGACACAGGCCGATTTTGAGGCTAACGAAACAACAGTCAAAGCGGTGCTTTATGATTTCATCGTCATGGGAGAAGCCGCCATCAACATTCCGGCTGAAATTCAAGCTCGTGCCTTGGATCTGCCTTGGCAACTGATGAGCGACTTGAGAAACGTCATTGCTCATGAGTATTTTCGAGTTGAGCCGGAAATTGTTTGGGACACAATACAAAATAACCTTCCCGACTTAATCAAACCTCTGCAACAACTTCTGGCGAGTGAGGAAGATTAAGTGATACATTTATCCATTCATCCCCTTAAATCGCTCTTTAGCCGATTTAAACGCTTCAGTCATCACCGCTTGAATTCTCTGCGGATCGGGCTTTTTCCCCCCCATTAAGTCCCCAAAATAAGCGCAAGCACCCTCTCCGAGTGCCCAGGTATAAGCTGCTGCCCAAGACGCAGCAATCACACTGCCAATCCCCGGCAGGAACTTAATTAACTCGCGACCGATCGCCTGTGCCAAGAATCCTCCAGCGATCGCGCTGACAACCCCGCCTGCTTGAGAAGGACTGAGGGTTTGACCGTACAACCTGCCGAGCAATCCCACCATCGACACCTGCAAAGCCGTCAGGACAGGCATGGTCGCTAAAGGAATGGGAACGGCTGCCAGTGCCGCCGCCATCACCGCAAATGCCCCGATGTAGTGCCGTCCGACATCCCGATAGAGGTTGCCAAGTTGTGCGCCTGCTTCCTGATCCAAAAGCTGATGGATGGCACGCGCTTCCGCTTCCGGCAGCAAGTCTGCGAGAGTATCTCGGAAGGCTTCTAAGCCATAAAATACGGGGGTGTAGCCATCTTCTTCTAACGTAAAGTCAATCAGAACCTGGCGATCGCACAGTTTTCCAAAGGCTTGTTGAATGGCAGCCAAAGCGCGATCAACTGCCTCAATCTGCGGGGGATAGGCAGGATGATCGTCAACCTGTGGGGGATAAACTTCGTGCAAGCAGGTAAGCACTAGCAGGCAGGGAATATCAGGATAGCGCGATCGCAACTGTTGCGCCACTTGTCGCAGGCTATCTGTGGCAAAATCGGTGATTTTCAGCGTCAAAATTAGCACTCTGGCGCGCTGGCTTTTGGCGAGCAGTTCCTCGGTCAATTCTTCAATAATTGCCTGCGTATTGCGATCGACATCTCCCAACCCGACTGTATCGGTAAAAATGAGCAATGGTAGCTCACTCGAAGGATAGGCGTACTGCTGAGTATGCTGAGTGTGGGGGCGAAATCCCTGACCGACAATTTCAGCCGAAACTCCGGTCAATCCCCGCACGATCGAGCTTTTTCCGGCTTGCGGCTTGCCAATCAAAAGCGCTTCGGTAGTGGGAAGTTCGGCGCGAATTTTCTGCAAAATTTCCGCAACTTGATCTTCGCTGACGCTAAACCACTGAACGATCGCCTGAGAAATCTGCTCAAACGGTAGGCTTTGTTGGAAGCGGGTGGTTGCATCATTCCAGACTTGGGCAAAGCGATTTGTCCACGATTCTCCAGTGGGTTCGTCTTGGGAGAGCGAATCCTCTGGCGGCGAATTAGCATCACGTTGTTCGGTCATTCTTCATTTTAGAATAGAAAAGCCCTTGGGAGTCTTGCCGTGTTTCGACCCCAAGAGCTTTTTGTCTTTCGTTCTTACTCCTCACACACACAACTATCTTGACGCAAGCGTGAACTAGAAGTTTCCGCAGCAGGACAATTTAAGGAGTGTCATGGTCAGTCGCCTCCTCAATGCCAAAAAATTCATTGATTTATCTCCATTCTCCGCCATCATAGAAACAAGTCGGTTATCAGCAAAGTCTTCATGACTAGCCCCAACTCTAAGATTGATAGACACTCGTTTATTTAAAATGCCTAATCCTATGATTATCTCGATTACTGCCCTCAAAGGGGGTGTTGGCAAGACCACTACTGCCGTCCACTTAGCAGCCTACTTTCAGCAAAAAGCCCCCACGTTGCTCATTGATGCCGATCGCAACCGCTCGGCCTTAATTTGGTCAAGAGAAGATAAATTACCGTTTTATGTGGCTTCTCAAGCCGGTGCGACCAGCTTGATCCGACAATATCCCCACATTATCGTCGATACCAGGGCCCGGCCTGAACCAGAAGAATTTAAAGACCTTGCTGAGGGAAGTGATTTGTTAATCATCCCGACGACTCCCAACCACCTCGATTTGGATGCGACATTTAAAGCGGTCGAACAACTCGAACCCCTCAACGCCAATTTTCGAGTATTGCTGACTAAAGTGGACGCTCGCACCAAAAACGGTCGAGAAGCCAGAAAACTGCTCAAAGAATCCAAAATGCCCATGTTTAAAACAGAAATCCCCCTACTGGTCGCCTTTGAAAGAGCTTCGTATCGGGGAGTCATCATCAAAGATTATCCCGATCCCCGTGCTAAACAAGCTTGGGCAGCTTATGAAGCGGTCGGACGCGAAATTATCCCTCTCTAATCGATCTTGTTAATCCGCTCGTGAATCTGTTCGACATGAATACCGCTATGGTCTTGAGCTTTGTCCTTGTAGTTTAGAGTTGCAGTCGTGTACACTCCGGTAACATCCAGGCTTTGGGGACTCTGGATGACAACAAAACCCTCGATATATGGTTGCGGGAAAGTGCCGTTGAATACCCGCTTGCGGATGTCGTTGCAATCCACCGCCAAAGACTGATCGGGTCCTAACTCATCCGCTGCGATTGGCAACACCTTTCCTGGTTGCTGGTCACCCGGTGGGATAGTCAGTGCCAGCTTCTTACTAAAGCCAACCTTGGTTAATCCGGGATTGTGGATGTTAAGCGTAGTCCCATAGAAACCCTTGGCAAGACCCATGTAGCTGGGATCTTTCTGAATGCCACAGACGAGTTTGGAGGTGTATTCATAGCGAGATAACTTGGGAGGTGTGACGTTAACGCTACAGTCGGCTGTTAAAGCAGTTCCCATGACTCCCACTGTGACTAACCGTGAGCCTTCCCTGGAATCACTGGGAACGATAAAGCTAGTACTAACATTTCCCTGATTGTCGATAGGTGGGGTAGCTACCATTCGATCGCCTAAGAATACCTTAGCCGTTCGGTTGGGGAACAGACCAGTGGCCTCAACAGTTGCTATTCCACCTGCTGGTACTGTTGTAGGTGTCACACCGCATATCGGGAATTTTGGAGGAACTAAGACAATGTTAACGCCCCCATCTCTAGGCTCATCTGGCAATCGATCTAGTTGACCATCAGGATCTAATCTTTGGGCGATCGCCTGAATGCGAACATTGCTTGCTGCTGGTCCCTTAACCGCATTAGGCATCTGGATCGAAACCGCATCATAGGAGGCTTGTCCATTTTCTCCACCAATAGCTGCAACGGCATCAGCGCGAATATTGGGGTCGGTAACCTCCACGAATGTGCCACCTTGAAACTTCCACAACGTTGGAATAGCTTGGACAAACTCGTCTACCCGCACAACGTGTACGCGTGTCACCAGTTCAGCACCCTGAAAGTTAGTTAAGAAGCCCAAGTCAGATGGAGTCCCGCCTGTAGCCGAGTTTCCGTCTAAATCTGCAAACACTAGATACTGGTGGTTTGCCTCAAACGGGATACTACCAAAAAGCCCATGAGAAAAGATAGTCGTCTGGGTGGGCGTATTTTCTGTGATGGCTACCCAGGCTATGTCTACTGATTCATCTGTGACATCCTGCACTGCGTCTACTCTCTGATCGCTAACCGTATCGCCATTGACAAGGATCTCCGGTGGATCGATTTGAGCCCCAGAATAGACTTGGGCAACGGCTCGGCTTGTCCCTCTTTGCAGTGTAGTCACTACGCCAGAACCAACAGTTGGTGCCATTAAATTAGCGGGTTGCGCCTCCAATGTTGGTGAAACCTCCCCATCCGATTAAGTTGGTGGGATTTCCCGTATTATTGACAAATTGTCGTAAATTGAGGGCAATAGGCCCTAATAAGGGAGCGTTAAATTGTGTTGCCAAATTATTCCAAGCCGTTTGGCAAGCAGCCACAGCGAGCCTTATTTCCTGTTGATTATCAAGCGTTGGATCTAAGATGTCTCCTAGCTGTCCTGTACCACCATTGGCTGGAGGATTAGGATCGTTGATGATGGGGAAATTGGCTTGGTTAAGAATTGCGGCAGTGAGCGAACTGCGAAAGGTAATGTTTGCACCTGGTATCCAAATATTGTCGCTTGCTCGCTCGTGCCGCCGCCAGAGAACGTTATCAGTATCCGGCTCTCCTACACCGCCTGGGTTCGTCACGGCTGGACTGCCTTGAACAGCGCACCACCTAAGAGGAATCTGTATCAGACCTGTACCTGCTTGCGCTATGGGAACTGCTGTAAATAACCAAAGCACTACGACTAAAAGTCCTGCTATAAGTCGCTTGGCATAGTTAACCAGGACGAAATGGTTGTTCAAAAGCTGTTTTTTTTTCATTTTTCTCTCCCGCCAATCGATTACTGGCTGGTGATGAAATTTCTATTAAGTGTCTTGGTCAGCGCGAAAAGAATAGAAGATTCATGCATTAAATGTTAAAAGATAGTTAAAAAAACCAAAGACAATTTGGCTCTCCCTGCTGTCTGGGTACAGGAGAATCTGAATGGTTAGTTACTAAACGCTTGAACTGCCGATTGATTTTAGAAAAGAACGCTGTGTACCAAAAATGCATAGCTCAGCTTTTCCCATTTTGGCATTTGGGAAGCAAAGCTGTCATGGTTTTGTCACAAAAAATAATAATATAGTACCAGCCCTTTCTCTGAGGTACTTGAGGTAAAATGTTCGGAGTGTTACAAATTCTATTTTGATTCAACACTTCTGCTCTGTACATTACCTAAATTAAACATAAAAGGGACAGCACCCTTACTTTCATTACCGCCAATCACTAACACATTAGGCATCTGTGCGCCGCCTGAGCGCCATGCTTCGATTGCTTCTTTTTGTAAGACTAATTCTCCCCCTTCCGCTTTTAAGGTTTCTGCCAGCAAGCGCTGTGCTTCTGCTTTTCCTTTAGCGCGGTTAACATCAGTTTGTGCTTGTTGTTCTGCTTCTCTAGCAACATAAACTGCTCGTTGCGCTCGTTGCTCAGCAATTTGCTTGTCTTCAACTGCCTTAGCAAACTCAGGAGAGAAAGTTAAATCAATAACACTGGTATCGAGGACAATAATTCCATATTTTTCTAACCGGGAATTCAAAGCATTATCAAAGTCTTCTTTGAGTTCGCTACGTTGGGTAATTGCTTCTTCTACTGTTCGTCTAGCTGCGGCAATTTTAAAAGATTCTTGGGTTTGAGGTGCTATGATTTTCGAGACAATATTTTGTAATGTTCCTTGTTTTCGGCGAATCTCTACAACTTGCACTGAGTCAAGTTGAAAATTAATGGCAAAGCTAGCAGATAAATTTTGTAAATCTTTGGTTGAACTTTCAGCAGGAACTTCAAATTTTTGGACGGTTACATCGTAAACATCTACCTTAGAAACAAAGGGTGGCTTAAAGTGTAATCCTTCTAATAAAGGGCCGTTTTGTGCTTTTCCCAAAGTGCTAAGAACGCCTGCTTGTCCAGGGTTAATAATAATAAATGAATTAAAACTAATCAGAATTAATATTGCAGCAATAACTCCACCAATTAAAGATAACCAACTTGGGGCAGTTTCACGATTCACTGTGTTTTTTCCCTAAATGTTTTAGATGTTATTGTAGCATAATCCGCCGTTTTAAACTTTCCAGACACCTCTCCCGATAGTTCGCTGATAACTAATATCAGGAGGCTTTTGTCCGGTGCAAGCGCAGAAATTCTGTGGCTTGGGAGGCTGGGAGAGGTTGGCTAAAATAATAGCCCTGCATGATTTGGCAATCCAGTGCATACAAAGTTTCTAGTTGCTGGTGGGTTTCGACTCCTTCGGCGACGACTTTCAGGTTGAAACTTTGGCCTAAATTAATTAACGCTTTAATTAAGGTTGTATTGTTAGAGCTTTCCCCAATCGTAGCGATCAACGAGCGATCGATCTTGAGCTTGTGGAAGGAGATACCAGCCAAGACATTAACGGCAGCATATCCTTTGCCAAAATCATCCAAGCAAAGATAAACACCTAACTGCTGAAGGTCATGCAGCATTTGGCGAGCGAATTCGATGTTTTTGAAGACGGTGGATTCGGTTACTTCGAGTTCCAACGCTTGAGGAGCGAGTCCTGTAGACGAAAGGACTTGACCCAGAAGATTGATCAATTGGGAATGATAGAATTGATTGACCGATAGATTAACCGATACCACGATTGGCCACAATCCCTGCTCTTGCCAAGTGCAATTTTGCCTGCAAGCAGTCTCCAGAATCCAATTCGTTAAGGGTAAAATTAGCTCCGTTTGCTCGGCCCAAGGCAAAAATTGTTCGGGAGAGATTAAGCCTCGCTGAGGATGATTCCAACGCACGAAGGCTTCTATTGCCTCGATATCTCCGGTTTTTAGGTTGACTTGCGGTTGATAGGACAGCGACAGTTCTCCTTCCATCATGGCTTGATAAAGTCGGTTTTCGACCCGCGACAGTCGCGCAGTTAGGGCAGAAGCATCGCTATCAGATTGGGTAATTAAGCCGAATTGGCGATCATGAAGGAGGTGAGATTGCGCCTTGGTTAGCAGGAGGCGATCGCTATCTCCATCTTGCGGATAGAGTGCCATCCCTAAATAGCAATTGAGGGGGAAGGGTTGGTGGTCTAATTCCAAGGGCTGCTGGAGGGTTTGGAGGACGCGCCCAGAGACGGTTTCGACGTGCTCGACTTCTTTAACTTGGGGCAGCAGGACGGCAAAGGCATCTCCTTCCCATCGGGCGATAATATCGCCTGAGCGCAGGCAACTTTTCAAGCGTTGGGCGAGTGCTTTCAAGAGGCGATCGCCTACGGCATAGCCCCAGGTTTCGTTAATCTGATTGAATTGATGTATGTCTATTAAGAAAACCGCGACCAAATCTTGATGGCGTTTGGCATTGGTTAGAGCAATTGACAGGTATTCATTAAACAGGTATTGATTGGGTAAATCCGTTAAAGGATCGATATAAGCCTGTTCTTGGAACGTGTCTTCCTCATCAGGATTTTCCAGGTTGCCGTCAGACAGCATGAGTGTATTTTCTGAGGGAGACTCTTGCTCGACTGGTGTTGTTGGATGCGGAGACTCTAGATGGCTCTCTAGCGACATTTCCGCCGCGTTGGAAACTTCATGAAAGCTGGCATTAACTTCACAGCCAAAGTTAATTAAGTCCCTATCTTTAAGTTCGTGAACGAGACATTTTTCTCCATTGATAAAAATACCGTTATGGCTTTTATTACCTTCTAAATCTCCATCAAAGATCCAATAAATATCGCGATTTCTTTTTCGGTCAAATTTACGAACAAAGGTGGCGTGTCGGCGAGAAGCTTGAGGAGATTGCACGACGATAGCATTATCTGCATGGCGGCCAATTGAATACTTAGATTGACTTAAATCAATTGTTCGTCGCTGATTTCCATCCTCAAGAATTAAAATAAAATTGTCTACTGCGTTGTTAGATATAGCCACGCCAGCCTCCTTTTAACTTCATTTATTCTGTTGTCTAAAATTCGATAGACTAGAAGGCGATGTCATGTTACCAAATGCAACAAAAATAAAGCAAAAATCTTGATAACACTCTAATATTCAATGTTATCTGGAATACATAAGAATATCATGCGAAAATATACGCAATTTGTCCAGATATCCACCACCTAATCGGGGTAATATACGGACAGTCTCCAGATATTCACCTGAAAAAATTTGCTGGATCGCTAACCTTGCTGTCGTTTGGGGCGGTTAACGGCTGATTAAGGGCAATTCCAGCATCGGGGACTCCCTTAGTTCCCTTTAGCTTAATGAGAACCGCTATATTTGCATTTAATCTCAATCTCAATATTACTTTCAGCAGTACCTTTAGTAATACAGGGGATTCCGGCTTCTCCACCTAATTTAATACCAAATTTAAGGTTAATTTCCGTAACTTCTGCGGCAGCAAAGTGTCTAAAAGAATTGAGGGTATATTCTGCACAATCTCGAATTATCTGTTGTGCTTGATCGAGTGTTTGACTAACATCAATGGGTAAGCCTCTCATCTCATCAATCCCATCATCATCAATTTGAATAATTTCGGGATTGAGATTGATTTTAAGCGCCTCTACACCATTATCCGACTCAAAATAAAGCTTTTTTTCTAACATAAGTAGTAGTGCAAAATAAATTTCCGAGTTGAGAGAGGGAACAGGGAACAGGGAACAGGGAATAGAA
>JBGTNM010000365.1:0-5236 GCA_041743025.1 Microcystaceae cyanobacterium | reverse complement strand
ACTGTTCTATAGGATTCTCCTTCAGATACATAGTTATCTAGGTTTTGAACGGCATCCCGTTCTTTTGTATTAGCTGTGTAGAAGTGAACTCCTGCATCTGGATTTAAAAAACGATAAACGGTGTTACTAACTGGATTTTCAATATCAGAAAGAGTTAATAATGCTGGTTCGTAATCTGCTGATTCAGAACTATAAGCCTCACCAGTAAAAAATAACTGATTATCAAATTCTGTTAATTCAGGAATAACCAATCCCAATCTAAACCGAAACGAGTCTGTAACTAGATCTCCTCCTAAAGAAATTTCATCTGGCTCTATTTCCAAAGTACCTGCTTCTGTACCATCACTTTTCCATAATTCTGTATCATTAGTACTAACTTGATTAGTAAAATATAAAGTTCCATCGACATGAGTGAAATTATCAAAAGATATTGAAAACTCTCCTTCAGCTATATCTTTAACTAATTGGGTGCCTTCAGCCGTACCATCGCTTTTCCATAATGCTTCACCATTAATGCCATCATCAGCCGTAAAAAACAACGTACCGTCAACATCAGTTAAATTTGCAGGATTGGAGCCGCTATTGACAGGTACGCCATCTACTTGTTCTTCAGGGCGAATATCTTTGACTAATTGAGTTCCTTCTGGTGTACCATCACTTTTCCATAATTCTCTATTTGTACTATTATTATTAACCCTGTAATCATTAATAAAAAACAGTGTATTACCTGCACCCGTGAATTCACTTGCAGAAAGCTCTTCAGCAACTAATTGAGTCCCCTCTGGCGTGCCGTCACTTTTCCATAGTTCTGTAGAGTTATGCTGAACAAATAGAGTATCTCCTGCAACAGTCAAACTTTGTAAACCAAAATCAAAATCTTTAACTAGTTGAGTTCCCTCAGATGTACCATCGCTTTTCCATAATTGTGGGTCATTTAAAGCATTAAGACGTGCTTCAAAGAAAAGAGTTCCATTGAAATCGGTAAAATACTCAAATCCAGTCCTTGCGGTATCAATATCTGCTACTAATTGAGTTCCCTCGGGTGTACCATCGCTTTTCCATAATGCTCTGTCATTAACCCCGTCATCGGCTGTAAAGAAAAAAGTTCCGTTGAGGTTAAAAAAGTTTTCAGGCAAGCTCGAACCAGTAGGGTTGATGTCTTTTAAGATTTTAGTACCTTCTGTCGTGCCATTACTAACCCAAGGTTCTGTCCCAAATTCATTTTCACTAGCTGAAAAAAGTAATCTGCCGCTTCCTCCAACAGAATCTGTCAGGGTACGAATGTCTGTTGTACTTTCCGAATCAGGTAGTGGAAGAATTTGAAACGTCCCAGCCTCTGTCCCGTCGCTTTTTCCAAGGTTATCACCTGCAAAGAGAGAAAAAAACAGTGTCGTATCAGCACCAATCAAAGATCTAATAGAGGAATTAGGAAAAGTTTCAACAATATTTGCGGTCATAATAAGCAAGTATATTTGTATAGACAACGTTACTACACATACCATATTTCACTGAAGTATAGGCTTTTGCGTCTATTTATTTTGATTTCTTCATGATGTAATAATTTCTTTCGCCACTCTGGTTCAAAAGCTAGACAAAAATCATCTACATCACAAAACAAAGAGTCTGAACTAAACATAAGAAAGGTTTGCAGAGGAAAAAAGTTGTTTTCAGTTTACTGCCTGTTCCTTTTCTTATCCCGAACTCAGGTTAGATCTTTCCAAGTTGGCGATCGCCCTTCGGCAGATTATTAAGTTCGTCAGCAGTGTCAGTTGCTACTCAACCCCCGAACCCTCCAGTCAGTATCGCTTTAATAATGTAATTCGGCACAAAATTGTTTGCCAAAAGCTCAACCACAATCTCTTTGATTACAGAAAAGTCTACATGACTCGTTTCTTCTAATAAATCTAAATACGGTTTGAGCTTCTCTAGAGTTTTAGGTGATGATTCATTTGAACAATTGTCTGCATTTCTAGAGTTATCTTCTCCCGTATCCACCACTCCCTCTAAAGGATAAATATCCCTTTTTAAGGGGGGGCTGGCTACGGTCGGCTCTGGTTGCTCAATTCCATACTGCGACTGCCTCATAGCCTGACGATTTCTATTTTGCTCTTTGATTTCTCGTTCCCGTTCGGCTTTTTCAATTCGCTGTCGCTCCCTATATTGCAAAACCTCTACAGCAAAGACTAATTCCTCAACTGCCAGGCTGTAATAACGAACCTGTTGTCCTCGTTTGCCCTTTTTACGACCAATCATTTTTAATCCCAGTTGTCCTAGCAATACTCCTAGTAACCACATCGGTGAGCAATTCTGCGGAATGGTCAGATTAAGAACGGCTTTAATCTGGGCGCGAGCCATCATAGCAGTTTTTGCCATCTGTACTAGATCGGGGTCGGTGGCACTAATCTCTTCTCCTGCCAGCAACCTGGTGAGTATCTTAGGCAAGCCTAAAATATGACGGGCGAGCCATTTACTAGAGAAATTATGCCAATCCATACATAGGGGTAGGTTATCTCGCTCTCTTAAATCCCTTTGAGCTACGATCTGCGGTGGTGCGGGATATTTTTTACCCGTAACAGAATCGATAATTTCGCCTTCAGAGGGTAGTAACAGGGACTCTAGGGCAATTATTTGACTAATCAGATAACCTCCAGCATCCCGTTTGACCAATCTTTCAGTTACTGGCATTCCGTAATCTCGTTGAATCCGATACTTTTCGCATTCAACTATTTCCTCTGGTTGAAGAAAATCTTTAGCCTGACGGCTTAAGTATTCGCTGCTGCTGATATTGGCTGCTTGAACTACCGCCAGTTGGTGAGCGGTGTCTAGGGTTTGACCAGCTTCTTTTAACTCTATTGCGACATTTGGATCGGCTTCTGATTCTCCAGGAGTCAGGTTATAGCCCATCTCGCCCAACAGTGAATGTAAGTCATCCCGTAAATTATTAATCGAACGATTCCGATTAGCTTCTATTTCGCAGTAAGCATCTAACGCCCAGTCTTTTTCTGCGCCACGTCTGCCAGTTTCGGGGTCGATGCGGATTAAAAATGCCGTCATTTCATTTAACTCCAGCATCCGCTCCTTAATCTTGGCTGCATTAGTTTCTTTGTACCCAAAGGGAGGACGCGGTGCGACCCAGATATGTAAGGGAACTTGCGGACGATAGCGGTGGAGGGATTGGGCGCATTCAGTGGCAGTTTGGCTTACCGCATGGAATGCCCCAAATACAGCATCAAAGTGGTAATTGGGAATATCAACTCCCGTACCCAAACTAGGAGAAGCCAAAAGGACATCAACCTTTTTCACTTCAGTAGAAATATCTTTAATAAACGCCACGTTCTCTTCACTACCGCTATTTTCGGCGTGAATCGACCAAATGCGTAATTTATTTTCCGACTTACTGTCTAACTGACCGTCAGTGCCGAAAAGTGGGCGATCGTCAAAAACTTTCACCGTCATGGCTGCTTCTAGTTTCTTGATAAATTTCTTCGAGTCAGAAACCACCATGATTTTTAAGCCCAGCATCAGGGCAGTAAAGATTTTAGAAACTAAGGCACTATTGCTATCCCCCTCATATAAATAAACCGTTCTGCCAGTTTCCTTGTAATCGTTTTTAATAACAAAGGGAACTTCCCCTTCAGGACGCATGGCACGGAAGAAATCAACGGTCAGATCGTCCATGTGGGCATCGGCGAGCACCACTAACTTAGCTTTGCGGATCAGAAATTCTAAAACCTCTAGGATTTCTGCCCGATGCTCCCGACAAGTTTTACTATGAAGTAGGTGAGCTAAATACTGACAGGCTTCATCGATAAAGATGCAGCCGTATTCGTTAAGCTGGGTTTGCAGCTTATGTAGGCTATCAACGGTAATTGAAAGCCCCACTGCCTTAGCTAAATCTCCTTGTGAAATGGCAGAATACATATCCGTATTGAGCCTTTGAGAGAGGTTTTTGAGCAGGTTGACCCGATGACCGAGATTTAAAAAGCGCATCTGCGGATACAACTCGCGGAATCTTGCCATCAGTTCGGTTTTCCCCGTTCCCATACCACTCCAGAGAACTACGAGCCCCACCGTTGGTAGGCTCACTGCATTAGAAAGAAATCGAGTAGTGAGTTTGACGTTGGGAGGATACTTATTGCTGAGTCCTCGTTTCTTGGGAAAACAGAGCCGTCGGTAATCTTTGAGGCTGTAAGCATCATCGACGATCGCACTTAACAACCTTTCAGACTCTGCACCACGAGCGGTGACAAAATCATCAACACCTTTTTCTACTCCTGGTAGAATTGCTACTTCGCATTCACACCCAGCAGCTTCGATTGCTTGACCAGTACGCAACGTAGCTTGATAGATAGCGTAGCGAGTTTTGGGCTTGGTTTCGTAATCAAAGAGGATGGTAAATTTACGACCTTTCTGCGCCATAGGCACCAAGTCAGGATGTAGTCTTTCCCGTTCTTTTTTTCCTACCCGCCCGTTCCAGATACCAGGTAAAGCGATCGCCACAAAGCCCATCGAAAGCAAACAAGCAGCCTTTTTTTCTCCTTCGGTATAGATAATCGGGATTTCAGGATGCTGCTGTACCCATTCCCAGAAGCAAAGGGGTTTGGTTCTTGCGGTTAAACGTTGCGCTAGCGGTGACAGGTAACGCTTGATGCCGTAGCGTTGGGCTACCTTATCCCAAATATGTTGGGGAATGTCGAAATAAGTAACCCTGTTCCCAACTTTTGGCGGAGACTCATATTTGATCGGCTTACTTTTACTGCCATTAATTCTAGGATTGTCGGGCTTACATCTGCCCCACTCCATTTTTGACCAGTTATTTAAAGGGTCAAGTCCTGACACCCACCACACCCCGTCTTCTAAGGTGGCATAGCGATTTAGCCACCTATCCCTTAACCTTCCGTCGTTACGGCGTTCTGAGTCTGGCAGTCCGTAAAGTAGGTATTCGTAGGTGGTAAGTCCCGATAGAGAAATTAAGTTAAGAGTTGTTAACTGCTCGTCTACCGAGCTTTCAAGCCACTCAGTTAAGTGATGGGGGGCAATGTGGGAATTTTGGTTGGGGTTGCGATCGGAGGGGAGCTTCACAGGTTGGCTTGCGTTACTAAGTTTTACGATTTGAAGCGATCCAATCGTAATGACCAATAATCGTGCTAACCTGAACTATAATTAGATCAAGTCAGGACGATGTTGGTCGATATTTTTGTCGGCTATGTTGTAGTCAGGGCTGTTCACAACTCAA
>JBGTNM010000364.1:0-2753 GCA_041743025.1 Microcystaceae cyanobacterium | reverse complement strand
GATAATTTTATTATTATTAAGTTAATTTTTTTAGTCAAATTAAGCTCGCTTTTGCTAATATATGTGGTACGCTAGATCTAGTTTTGCTCGCCAACAAAACAATAGTTGCAATTGCTAAGCTTTCAATTTCTTGAAGGGAATTCTTCGTTTCGCCTGTCTCCAGTTGGGCCTCTTGGGAGGCACGGCACAATCGGGGTAATCCCCAATCGCTAAGGCCGTGCTGAAGCCGACGAATCCCCCTTGGCGGACAAATGTGCGGTTGTGGTTTCCCCTAGCCAGTTTTGGAGTAAACTAAAACAAATGACAGACGATTAGCGTCTGAAAATTCATGGAAAAGAGAGCAACATCGAAAAGCCCTAAAATGCTGAACGCCGTCCTGGTGTGGCAACCTAAATGGACGACGCTCTCTGTTGGGGCTTTTTTTGGGGTTCTCTGCTCCCTCACTAATGGAGGTACAGGACTGAGAAAGGAAAACTATTAAATTACTGATTCGATGGCTGCTTCGTCCCTAAGTGGAAGAAGTCAGACTGCAATTGCTTTTATCTTAAAACATAATTGCGGCATAAGCAAGCTTTGTCTAATTTTTTATTGTCCCGTCTGAGCGATAAATTAGGCGAATTCAGCCTTTGGGTGATTTAATAAGCTTTTTCTCTTCATCTGACTTTCATTAGTGGTTCAAATCTCATTTCAAGGAGAACCGCAATGGATGACCGCAGACATTAAAGATTGATAGCCGCTTAACGGCTAGCGGACGGCGCATTCCCGCCGCCGCCTTCCGAGAACGCTCCTGGCCCCATCAGGAGCGTGAGGGGATTTTTGTGCCTTTTTTCCCCCTGTATGCCCCAAAAGCTTCTCATTGAACTCGCTACAAAACTTACCAAACCGGAGATTTTATGACACCTCAATTTGTACCTTTGCCCCCCGCACACATCCAACCGTCTCATTGGGATGAGTGGGTCATCGGTTCAGCTATTGACCCCGATTTAACCGCCCTCAACCTACATTCCCTGAGTGGCACAACTCCTCACGACTACCTGCTTTACTCAGAAAAATTGCCCCGACGCAATGATGGGCGGCTCTCTCAAGGAATTCTCCGGCAATACCAACACCTAGAAGCGGGTGGCTGGTGGTGTAATGGCGTTGACATTTTAACGGGAGACTCGGCTCTTTGGGGCTGCTTTAAGCCGAATGCCCCCCGCTCAAGCACTGATGGCAAACCCATCAAATACGAACATCCGCCCAAAACCGAGACAGGCATCTTTGCCTTGCGCGTCCCCCAGAAGCTGCAACAAAAGATAGGCTCTAGCTGCCAACAGCCCTTATCTCTCGAAGAACCCTTCTGGTCACAGGTACTCGCTAATACAGATATTCCCATTGTCCTCACCGAAGGAAGCAAGAAAGCCGGAGCTATCCTCAGTGCGGGCTACTGTGCGATCGCTCTCCCAGGAATCTACAATGGCTACCGTACTCCCAAGGATGCAGAGGGTAACAAAATCGGTTCCCCCTCCCTCATCCCCCAACTCGCTGCCTTTGCCACCCCTGGACGTAAAATTATTTTTGCCTTTGATCAGGACACCAAACCCAAGACTATCCGTAACGTTAACGCTGCCATCAACACGACGGCAAAGCTGCTAGAAGCACGGGGCTGTCAGTGCTACATTGCCAGTTGGACGAAACAGTATAAAGGAGCAGATGACTTGAGCGTGGCTAAGGGAGAGGCGGCTTTGGTTGAAGCGATCTCCCAAGCCAAACCTCTAGCCCTTTGGCAAGTCTCTCAACTTAAGCAACTTACCTATCCCGTCTCGGTGGAAATTGACCCAAAACTGAGGTACTTACCTGACCTAGAGATTCCTCCTTCGGCTAAATTGATCGCCCTCAAAGCCAGGAAGGGACGGGGCAAGACCCGACAATTGGAGCGGATTGTCGAGAGAGCGATCGCTGCTGGCCATCCCGCCCTCATCCTCTGCCACCGCCGCCAGCTAGTCGAGGAACTCTGCCGTCGCTGCGGACTTAATACCATTACCGAGTGGCGCAGTAGCGAAACGGGAAGATTGCTGGGGTACGGTTTGTGCGTTGACTCGCTGCGACGCGACTGTCAAGCGGCTTTTGACCCCTCTGCTTGGGAAGATGCTGTCGTCATCATCGATGAGGTTGAACAGGTGTTGTGGCATTTATTAGATGCCGATACCGAAGTCAAAAAGCATCGCGTCGAAATCTTACGCAACTTGCGCCAACTGCTACGTAGTGTTATCCAATCCGAGTTCGGCCAGATTGTGATTTCTGACGCAGACTTGAGCGATGTTAGTCTCGATTACCTGCGAAACTTGTTAGAATTTCCCTTAGAACCCCATATTATCTACCAAGCCGCCGACCCCTCTAGCATTGACCCGTCTGAGCAGTGGGACGTAACCAACTATCCCGATACCAACCCCAAGCGCTTAGTCGCCGACTTGATTGAACACATCCGTCAGGGAGGGAAACCGTTTGTCTGCGTCTCCGCTCAGAAGCACAAAAGTACCTACGGAACCCGCAACCTCGAAGCCACCTTCCGCAAACTGTTTCCTCAAAAGAAAATCCTTCGCATTGATAGTGAAAGTATCTCCAACCCTAAGCATCCCGCTTATGGTTGCATTGCCTATTTAAATGAAGTGCTACCTCAATACGACATCGTGCTGGCTTCTCCTTCGATTGAGACGGGGGTGAGTATTGATCTCAGGGGACACTTCAGTTCGGTGTGGGCGATCGCGGGGGGG
>JBGTNM010000363.1:0-3780 GCA_041743025.1 Microcystaceae cyanobacterium | reverse complement strand
ATAGGGCTTTAAAGAATCATACTTTTCTTGAATACTTTTGACTACTTGCTCATTAGACATATAACCCTTTTAATTCTGTTATATTCTAATGATCTAACTCTTCGGCAAATTGTTCAAGTTATTTTTACATGATGCCTTAATTAATTCTGTTACATTATGTTTTTGGGCAACTCCCCACGAGTCAGCAATTAAATCAAAAGTTCCATTACTATTTTCTGACCAACCTATATCAAAATCTCCTTCGAGAACAGCAACAACATCAGTTCTTAATCTATCTTTATTAGAACCACGAACATCAGAATTAGTTTTTACTGTCATACCTAGACTATTAATAGCGTTTACAAGACATTCGCTATTAGCAATTTTTGTTCTCCATGTCTCAAAGTGACCTGTTTCTATTCCTTTTTTTTCCCTTTTAAGTTTTTGTAAATCATCTTGCATATTCACAATGTCATCATGACGAGCTAATCTTGATAGCCAGCTTGTAACATCTATTCTCTTATCATCTCTTCTGCTGTTCAACTGATGAGTCAAAGTTTTGAGGATTATTTGAACGTCATCGTCATCATTTTTA
Organism: Microcystaceae cyanobacterium; assembly: GCA_041743025.1. Classification (GTDB taxonomy): domain Bacteria; phylum Cyanobacteriota; class Cyanobacteriia; order Cyanobacteriales; family Microcystaceae; genus JBGTNM01. The sequence goes on along the minus strand of JBGTNM010000363.1, from coordinate 3,206 downwards.
TTGTTATTAAATAAATGTCGATATCTATAATTTTCAGGATCATGAGAAATCTCAGCTTCTCTAAGGATAGATAAAATTTGACGCTCTTCACTCCAACCTAATGCCAACTCTATAGCTGCTGCTTTATTACCGTTTATGGCTAGTTTTTGAAGAATAGATAATGTTTCAGACTCATTTTGCCAATAATAGGCTAATTCTTCTATTGCTACTTCATTGCCTGTAATAGCTAAATCCATAACAATTGATAAAACTTGAGGTTCGTGCCGAAAATTAAGTACCAATTCTCTAATTGCAGAATTATTACCAGATCGAGCAGCTCTTTTAATCAAAGGTATAGTATCGGAATCTTGTTTCCAGTATCTAAACCAGGCTTCTATAGCTATGCTTTTCAAAACATTATCTTCGTTAGTTCTTATGATACTTTTTATAATTGGTAAAGCTTGAGGATTATCACCTGCAATTTTAATAAACTCAAGCATTGCTGTTTTATTACCAGATTCGGCAAGATTTTGAATAAGGGCTAGAGTTTGTGGACTATCGCCTGCAATTTTTACTAACTAATTCAACAATCGCTGTTTCGTTACCAGATTCGGCTAAATCCTGAAGACAAACAAATGCTTGTTCGCTCTCTCTTGAAATTCTAGCTAATGCCAAGATCTCTACTGATGAAGCTATCATAAAAGCTTTAGAACAGGGTAATTCTTTAAGAAAAAACAATGCTCGCCGATCGTTTTTCCAAATGTCAGATATTATATCAATAGCTTTGATACAAGTGTCACGGCTAGCTTCTCTATTAATAATAATTTGTTTAAGTTTATCTAGAAGCTTACTGCTTATTTCAGGGATAGTAGAACGATTTCTTACTTCACTAAGAAGCGAAGCTGCTAAAAATAGATTGACAAATTCTTGGTTTTTTCCATCTTGCTCCATTAAAAATAAGATAATATCCTTAGCAAATAGAGGCTGTATCATTCCTGCAACCAAGCGTAAAACTTCATGCCAAGATTCATCATGCCAATGTTGACCAAAAACTTCAGATATAAGCTGCTCAATAGATAAAGTTTGCTCTTCTTTGAATTGCCAAACAAATTCCCAAGCGCAAAAATATTCGAGAAAGGTTCTGTGAACAAAAGCATAATAATCTGCACCTACAAAGCATAATATAAAGTTGCGAATCCGCAGTTGATTACTCATCAATTTAGCAACGGCTCTTGCTTGAGAAATTTCTATAGTTTTTAAATAGCCAGTTAAAATATCTTCTAAATTTTTGGCAGCAATTAAATTAGCATTAAGTCCTGCCTCATCCGCTTGCATGTAATACGCTACCTGACGCAGCATTGCCTGCTTATCTTTATAATCAATTGTTTTAGGGTCTAATCTTGGATCTTCAATCAAGGCACGTTCTACATCCCATTGATGTAGCAAAACTCGCGATGCTTGATTGTAAAGTTCGGGACGATCCCTGGGTAATTCTTGATTGCGGTTTAAAATTGCCATCATTGTCAGTAGCAAAGGATTACCTGCTAATTCTCGAATGGCTGGGGATCTTTCAATAGCTGTTTTAAGGCGATTTCGCTTTCTAATTTTTTCTGCTTCATCATTAAAAGTTAATTCATGCCAACGATGGACAAAATCATCAATTTGGTACTGTTCCAAATCTTGGAGCATAAAGTGGCGAAAGCCAGCATCTTTTAGCCTTTGAGGTTTATATCCAATCACGCGAGATGTAACAATTACCCTTGCTTGAGGATAATCATTAGTAAAACGATGAATATCTGTAATGACATCATCTCTTTTTCCTGGGTCGAAAACTTCGTCCAAACCATCGAACATGACAACTGCATTACCAGCTTTCAATCGCTCCTGTAGTTGATGTTGATTAAGATGACAGGTCATACCAAAACCTCTGTGTAAAAATTCTAGGAAATTATTACAACAGTTTGATTCTCGATTACGGATGTAGGTACGTAACTCAATTAATATTGGAATTGGTAGCAAAGATAGGTCTTTAATTGGTAACTCTGTCCATTCCAAAGCGATGTATTGTAATAAAGTAGACTTTCCCGAACCTGGATCGCCGAGAATTACTACATATTTACTTTTTTCCTTTGCATTCCAAATTTCAAATACCCATTGGGGAGACTGTCTGTAAAAAGCTTGTCTGCCTTTTTCTAACTCTGCTTGGGATATTTTTGACTCCAGTTGATTACTCTCTCGCAGCCGTTGTTGATGCTCTTTAGTTATTTCATGTACTTGAGGCAAAACTCGCTCTACTTCTCGTACATTTTGCGGGACAAACATCCGCCATAACTTTAGTTCGTTATAGGCACAACCGCTAGTATCTAAACTGTCTAACTTTAAATTGCTATATTGCTCTTGAATTCCCTCTCGATATTTAGCCAAGTCAAGATCAGGAATAATACCAGCTATTTCCTGTGTGTTTTGAGCAATATCTTCATTATTTTGCGAATCGAGAATTTGTCTCAATTCATCAGACTCTCGAACAATCGCTTTTACTTTTTTTAGATAAAGCTTACCAATTCGTTCCCAGTTAAAATCATCTGGTAAAGTTAATAAATTAAGTTGATTCCAGATTGTTGCTAATGTTTGAATATCAACAGCTATGCAATTTGGTTCAAAAGCTTTTCCTAGTGTTTCTCTAACAGATCGATCTTTAAGAAACTGTTTTAGTGGTTTGATGTATTGCTTTAAATTCTCTTCTTCTAAATCTGTACTTTCTAGCTCTTGTTGGACAAGTTGCAAAAATTCTTTTAATGCTTTGCCAGCAGCTTTATCCAGAGGTTCTTTGCTGGGTAGCCGAGCAACCTTTGAAAGACTGTCTTTGAATAAATCCTTTACCCAATCCTTTGCAGCATCGGTTGCTAATTCTTCTAAGATTGGCTTAAAAACAAAACCAACAGCTTGAGAAGCACCCCAAACAGCTAACCAGTCGAGCATAATCTCTTTTACTTTGAGTAAGAACGTCTTAAATAATTCTATCTATTTTCTGTAGGGGCGACAAGTGCCTCAAACACTAATCAGGAAGGTAAATAGATAAAGACAGCCGGTTCTGTTGCAAAAAAATCAAATAAACCGAGAAATTCTGTAATAACTACTTTTTTAGATAGCAATGCCAAAGACAGAATGAATAAAATCTCTTTGGACTAATACATCACCTTTCATAATATTTTCAATCTGACCTTTGC
>JBGTNM010000362.1:0-30517 GCA_041743025.1 Microcystaceae cyanobacterium | reverse complement strand
AATTTGCCTCTAGTATTTTTTTGAAATTAGAAGTTTTACCTAAAGCTATTTACAACAAACAAATCAGCGAAGTTAAATTTTACGAAATCTTTAATGGATGCTCTCCATATTGCTGCTGCTGTCTTAGTGGGTGCAGAAGAATTTGTGACAAACGAAAAAAAGGAAAAATCTATTCATCGTACTAAGAGCATTAAAATTACATCAATTTACCCCGTTAATAATGCAGCGTAAATTATGCCTACTTACTTACAACGGATTGTGTTTTGTGACTTTGATGGAACAATTACGGCGGTTGAAACCTTTGCCGGAATGCTCAAGGAGTTTGCCCCCACTTTATCTGAGCGCATTATGCCCCAATTGTATGATCGCACGCTAACTCTCAGAGATGGTGTCAGACAACTCTTGGAATCTATTGCCTCAACAAAATATCCAGAAATCCTCGATTATGCTGCTAACAAACCGATTCGTCCTGGTTTAGCCGAGCTACTCGACTTTTTGTCCACGCAATCGGTTCCCTTCGTGGTGGTGTCAGGGGGAGTGCGAGAAATGGTGGAAAATGTACTTAAGCGTGAAGGTTTGCTCGAACGAGTCAGCGCAATTGCTGCGGTCGATATTGACAGAAAAGGTGAGTATTTACAAGTTTTTTCCGAATTTGAAGCAGATGAGGAGTTGGTGTCCAAGGTAAAAGTTATGTCTGCTTATCCCGCCGAAGAAACAGTGGCGATTGGAGATTCAGTGACGGATATTAACATGGCGCTCAATGCCGATCTGGTCTTTGCCCGCGATCGCTTGATAGACTATCTAGAGGCAGAAGGCAAGCCGTATCTTCGCTGGCATGATTTTTTTGACATCCGCGATTCCCTCAAGCAACATTGGCAACTAGAAGATAGTTAATAGTGAATAATAACTCTTAACTATTCACTATCAACTCTTAACTATTCACTATAATGAATGATCCTCGTTCTCAGTTAATAGCGGCTGCTCGTCAATTCTATCAACTTGGCTGGATGGTTGGGACGGCAGGCAATTTGTCAGCGAGAGTGCCAGATGGCAGTTTTTGGATTACCGCGAGTGGCAAGAGCAAAGGGAAACTCTCTGAAGCCGATTTTGTGCGCGTGTCCCTTGACGGAGACGTGATAGAATCACCTTATCCCCACAATCGTCCTTCTGCTGAAACCAGCATTCACCAAGCAATTTACACTTTATTTCCCCAGGCACGAGCTTGCTATCACGTTCATTCGGTAGAGGCTAATTTAGTCTCCCGCTTCGTGACAGGTGATAAGCTGCCCTTACCTCCGATTGAAATGATTAAAGGGTTGGGGGTGTGGGAAGATAATCCCGATGTCGCGATGGCAGTCTTTCAAAATCATTTAAATGTGCCGACAATTGCCGAAGAAATCCGCGCTCGCTGGTCTATTTCTCCTCCTGTCGTTCCCGCTCTACTAATTGCACATCACGGAGTCACGGTTTGGGCAGATTCTCTGGAAAGAGCGGAAAATTATGTCGAAGTTGCTGAATATTTATTCCGTTACCTCGTTGCAGAACGGCAGATGGGTTTTTAAGGAGGAAAAAGTTTTTAGAAATTTATTTTTTTTCAAACAATCAATATTGAGTAACAAATTTTTATTAAAAATTTGTTAAGCTTATCTTTTTGCCGACTTTTTTACTTTTAAAGTAGATTATAGAATCTATCGCCAGTCAAGCTCACGGGCAGAAAAGTAATCTTTCTGCTGTAAATCTTATGCTTTAAATAAATAAAATATGAAAATTTTGCTAGTGGAAGATGATGAGTACATCAGTGATGCGCTTGTAGAATATTTGAGTGAATATCACTATCTAGTTGACGTGGCAGAAAATGGACAAACAGGTTGGGAATTTGTTGAATCGCATCCCTACGACCTGATTATTTTAGATTTAATGTTACCGTTACTGAATGGCATTGAATTATGCCGTCGAATTCGCCAAAATAACTACAAAGTGCCAATTCTTATGCTAACTGCCAGAGATACCAAACAAGATAAAGTATTAGGACTTGATGCAGGAGCAGATGATTATGTCGCTAAACCATTTGATTTACAAGTTCTTCTTGCTCGTATTCGGGCCTTGCTCCGTCGCGGAAAGCAAACGCTGCCGCCGACTCTACAGTGGGGACAGTTATGCCTAAACTCCAATACTTATGAAGTCAGTTATCACCATTGTCTTCTATCGCTAACGCCCAAAGAGTATCGATTATTAGAATTATTTTTGCGTCACGAAAGGCGCGTTTTTAGTAAAAGCAAAATTTTGGATTTGTTGTGGTCGTGGGATGAGCTTCCTACAGAAGCAACCGTCAAAACCCATATTAAAAGTTTGCGCTCAAAATTAAAAATAGCAGGTGCACCGGCAGATTTAATTGAAACGGTTCACGGAATAGGATATCGCCTCAGAGAAAATCCTCCTGACTAACTTATTTAATTGAGGGGATAAGCCAGTAGGGGCATGGCATTGCCATGCCCCTGCTCAATTGTTTCCCGAAACCGTTAATCTAGAATATGGATGAGAACAGACACAGAGGTTGGCAGTAGTGGGGTTCAAGATTGGTTTGCTCGGTTTGGGAACGGTGGGAACGGGGACGGCAGAAATTCTACTTGACCCATCGGGACGCAATCCCTTGTTGCGGGAAATCGAAATCTGTCGGGTGGGCGTGCGATCGCTCGACAAACCTCGTGCGATACAATTGCCCTCAGAAGTATTGAGTACAGATTTAGAAGCCATTGTCAGCGATCCTGATATTGAGATTGTTGTAGAGTTAATAGGGGGATTGGAACCAGCGCGATCGCTCATTCTGCAAGCGATCAAAAGCGGTAAGCACGTTGTCACTGCCAATAAAGCGGTTATCGCTCGCTATGGCCCAGAAATCTACGAAGCAGCGAACCAGGCAGGCGTTTATGTCTTGTTAGAGGCGGCGGTCGGTGGCGGTATTCCGGTGATCAAACCGCTCAAGCAATCACTGGGGGCCAACCGCATTCAAAGCATTATCGGCATTGTCAACGGAACGACCAATTATATTCTGACGCAGATGACCTTGGCGGGAGCCGATTTTGCTGATGTTCTCGCGGAAGCGCAACAATTGGGCTATGCCGAAGCTGACCCCACCGCCGATGTAGAGGGATTGGATGCTGCCGATAAAATTGCCATTCTCGCCTCGTTAGGATTTGGCGGTCGCGTCAAGCGCGAAGATGTCTATTGTGAAGGTATCCGTCAAGTCAGTGCTGCCGATATCGCTTATGCGGATAAATTAGGCTTTGTGATTAAATTACTCGCCATTGCCAAAGGGTCAGGCGGTGAAGAATCTGAAACATTGCAATTGCGCGTCCATCCGACGCTGTTACCGAAAACCCACCCCCTTGCCAGTATCAACGGGGTTTATAATGCAATTTTAGTCGAAGGTCTGCCCTTGGGACAGGTCATGTTTTACGGGCCGGGGGCCGGTGCAGGCCCGACAGCAAGCGCGGTGGTTTCAGACATTATGAACATTGTCGGCATCCTCAAAAGCAGTGGCAAAACTCAAACCCTCGACCCTCTGCTGAGTTGCGTCCACCAACACTATTGTCAGATCTTGCCCATAGAAGACCTCATAGCTCGCTTTTATACCCGTTTCCTAACCCGCGACGTTCCGGGGGTTATCGGCCATTTAGGCATGAGTTTTGGCAACCATCAGGTGAGTTTAGAATCGGTTGTGCAAACTGGTTTTCAAGGCGAATTTGCCGAAATCGTGGTCGTTACTCATGATGTCCGAGAAGGCAATTTCCGGCAGGCATTAGCCGAAATTCGCACTTTGGAGGCAATTGAAACCATTCCCAGTATCCTGCGCGTCCTTTAAGGCCATGAGCAATTATCAAATCTCAATTATCAAGGTTTTTTGCTTGATAATGGGACATTACCTGGCTTTTTGGGGAGTACCAAGGGCGATCGCGGCCGACCCTTTCTGCCCTACCCCTGTGCTTTCTCGCTTGCAACGCCATCGCCTTACCTCCGCAGACACCCTTGCTACACTTTCTCAACGCTACAACCTCGCTCCCGAAACCCTCACTCGCCTCAATAGCACTTTACAAGGGGGTAAAATTCCGGTCGGACAAGAAATCCTCATTCCGCCGATGAATGGCATTCGGGTCAACGTGCCGAAAGGTGCAACGTGGCAAGATTTAGCCAAAGCCTATGGTATCCGCGCCGATGTTTTATTTGAACTCAACGGTTGCGAAAAAACGCCGCTAACAGTTGTCTTCATACCGGGGGTCAACTGGCAGCCAGGAGCAACCAGCAAGCCTAGAGATTACATTGGTTTGAAAGGTTATCCTTTAAGCGCACCCGCACCAGTAGGATTGAGTTACGGCTGGCATACTCATGCCACAGGACAGTCTTTTTTTCACAGTGGACTCGACTTGCTAGCAGCAGTCGGAACGCCCGTACTGGCGGCGGATAGCGGTCAAGTTCTCTATGCTGCTCAAGAAGGCACTTATGGGTTGTTAGTCGTTATCGAGCATGGAAACGGACGGCAAACCCGCTACGCTCATCTGAGTCGCTTGCAAGCCAAAATCGGACAGGCAGTTAAAGTAGGAGAAGTTATCGGCTATGTGGGAATAACTGGCAGACCGGATATCACTACGCCTCATCTGCACTTTGAGGTACGTTATAAACTTCCGGTAGGGTGGGTTGCCCAAGATCCAGCAGTGCATTTACCGCGTCAAGAAAATAAAAAATAATTTAGGTGTGGTGGGTTACTAGCCCCCGCCTTTTCCTTGTTCCCTTATCCCGAACTGAGGTAGAAATATTACCTTTTTAACTCAAACCTTTGTACTGCCAACTTTTCGATCAGCTCTGCATGTATTCCAAAGTCTTCAAGTGAGGTAGGAACTTGCACCATGCCATTAATTATGTTGAAGCTATCTTCAGTTACATCAACCGAAAAGAGATCGTTGGTTTGACTTATGTCGGCGGGAAAAGAAAAGCCCTCTAGGGTGGCTAAGCAAAGATTGAAATAACGCCCAATTGTCGATTCAAACATCCCCCCACACCACACCGGAATTCCCCGTTCAAAGCAAAAGTCATGAATGTCTCTAGCTTCAGCGAGGCCACCTACTCGTCCAGGTTTAATATTGATAATTTTACAGGCACCAATCTGAATTGCCTTTCTAGCATGTTCGAGCGACATAATACTTTCATCGAGGCAGAGCGGAGTGCTTATTTGTTTTTGAAGAGTTGCATGGTCAATTAAATCGTCAAAAGAAAAAGGCTGTTCAATCATCATTAAATCGAATTGCTCTAACTCTTTAAGAAGATTTAAGTGTTGAATCGTAAACGATGAATTAGCATCCACCATTAAAGGAATGTCACTGAATTTTTCTTTAACTGTCGATACAACCTGTAAGGCGTTTTCAGGAGACACTTTCAATTTAATTCTTTTATACCCTTGTGCCACCCTCTGTTTGACCTGACTAAGTAATGTTTCATTGTTCTCGATAATCCCAATGGACTTGCCAATTTCAACCTGACTTCGGATTCCCCCTATCAGGTTTACGAGGCTGCTGCCGGTAAGTTTCGTCAACAAATCCCAACAGGCAGATTCTAAACCCATTTTGGCGAAAGTATGACCGTAAAACCGCCCTAAAATTTGCCTAATATCGGCAGGCTCTGTAATCTTTTGGCCAATAACTAAGGGAATAAAAAACCTCTTCAAGACCTCGAAGGTAGCTTGAGTGTATTCTGGCAAATAGGTTGGCTCAGGATGGGAAGCCGCTTCGCCAAACCCGACAATCCCATCTGATTCAACTTCGACAATCACCGTCTGTTTAGTGGACATCCATCCTAGACTTTGTTGAAAAGGAGTTTTAAGGGGAAGTTCTATTAGGGAAATCGTAACTCGTTCAATTAGCATAGGATAGCTTCTTAAAAGCATTTGCTCAAATTGTGGATCGTCTTTAAAAACTCCAGCCATTGCTAACCAGACCTGAGTTCGGGTTAAGCGGATTGAGGTAAAGCCCACTCCATTTGAAGAGAAGGCTTCTTGGGCTGGGCGCTTCGCGTGCCTTCGGCAGGGCAATAAGCTATTAAACCACAGAGAAGATTGACGCAGACCGCCCTTTCCTTGTTCTCTTATCCCGAACTGAGGTTAACTACATTTTTTTGAAGGATGAATTGATGCTCTACTCGTCGATAAGGCAGACAACTCAGCTTGATGAATTGTTTTTTGTTCTTCTAACCAAATAATTTCATGTTCAATCGTTGAGTGAAATCGCTGCCAAATCCCTGCTTGATAAGGATCGGGCGGTAGTAATTCCATGTCTTGATTTTCTAAACGCAGCCGACACACTAACAACCGATACTCGATTAATTGGATTCGTTCTGGTAAATTAAGGTCACTAAAGAAGAAAAATTTAATAGCAAAGCGAGAACGAGCATGAACCCAACTTTCATGGGGATGTTCTAGCATTTTTTCCTTCCATCGCGCTTTGCCTTTTTCGGTGATGCTGTAAACCTTTCGCGTCGAACCGCTAACCATATCTTTCTCTAAAACGATGCCAATTAATTCGGCTTGCTCTAAACGTCTTAAAAGCGGGTAAATCGCACCATAATTGACACTAATGCAGCCACTCATGAAGAGTTCTAGTTGCTGCTTTAAGCGGTAGCCGTGTAGCGATTCTCCCTGGAGTAAGCCTAAAGTAGCAAGTTCTAGCATTTTATATCACTTTGATATATAGAGTAGATATAATAGTAATATTCAATCCTAGCAAAAAATTATAAACCTCTCATATCAGGGAAAATGCCTAAACCCAACTCTCCCCCAATGCTAGATATGCCTGAGAGCGAAGTTTCCTCAGCCCCCTCTTTATCGAAGAAGGCAAAGCGGCGCTGGCCCCTCATTCTTGGCTCTCTCCTGCTGGCGGGAGGGGCAGCTTTCGGGGGAACTTGGTGGCTATCTCGTTCTAATGACAATTCACCCACGACAGGCGCACTGGCGAACCAACCGCAAGCAGTTACCGTCAAGTTAGAAACCCTAAAAACCGACTTAGTTAAAAACACGACCGAAGTTGTCGGAACACTAGAGGCGCGGCGTTCAGTGGCTCTCAAACCGGAAGTTGCTGGGCGAGTGGTAGGCATCTTGGTCAATGAAGGCGATCGCGTCAGCCCAGGACAGGCGATCGCGCAGTTAGACAGCAGGGACTTAGACGCTCAACTCCTCGAAGCCAGAGCCAACCTCGCTCGCACCCAAGCCGAACTCGCCGAACTCGAAGCGGGAAGCCGCAGCGAAGATATTGAAGAAGCCAGAGCGAAGCTGCAAGCCGCCCAAGCTCGCCTAGCCAATACCAGAGGGGGGGCCCGTCCAGAAGAAATTGCTCAAGCCGAATCCCAACTCCAATCAGCACGCGCCGAAGCCGAACTAGCCGTGCAACGGGCCAATCGCTACCGCCAACTGCGCCAAGCGGGGGCGATCTCTGCCGACCAGTATCAGGAATACCAAATCCAGGCAACAACCGCCGCCGCTTCGGTCGAACAAGCGCAACGCCGCTTAGCTGAACTCTCTAAAGGTAGAAGCTCGGATATTAACGAATTGCAAGCGGCAGTCGAGCAGGAAAAGCAAAATCTTCGGCGTTTAGAAAACGGCCCCCGCCGCGAAGTCATCGCTCAAGCTAGGGCAGCCGTCGCCGAAGCGATCGCTCAAGTTCGCAATGTGGATGTTCAGCAGCAAAAAACGTTGCTTAAAGCCCCAATTGCAGGTGTAGTGGGAGATATTCCGATTAAACTGGGAGATTATGTCAGCGAAGGCGACAATCTTACTACGATTACCCAAAACAATAGCCTAGAACTCAATCTCTCTGTGCCGATTGAAAAAGCCAATCAATTGCGCTTGGGCTTGCCGGTAGAAATACTCGATACTCAAGGTAAAGCGATCGTCACTGGCAATATTAGTTTCATCGCTCCCAACGTTACCCCAGACTCTCAGTTGATTCTGGCCAAAGCTGCCTTTGCTAATTTTCAAGGACAACTGCTTGATCGCCAGTTTATTCAAGCGCGAATCGTCTGGGACACCTCTCCTGGCGTTTTAGTCCCGACGGCAGCTATCTCTCGCCTGGGGGCACAAACCTTCGTCTTCGTGGCCGAATCTGACTCAACTCAGAAAGGGACTCAACTGATTGCCAAACAACGCCAAGTCACGCTCGGCAATTTGCAGGGAAATCAATATCAAGTCTTGTCGGGACTCCAACCCGGCGACAAGATCGTAACCGCAGGCATTCTCAACTTGAGCGATGGTGTGCCTATTGTGCAGTCGAGTGCTGCTAATAAACCATAAAAGTTAGAAATTACCCTCTCCGATGAGGCGTAGGGTGGGCAATGCCCACCTTACAATCAAGCCTCAATCTTCTTTCAACAACCAAAATCCGGCAAAAGATTCGGATTCAGAACTCGATTGAATAGCGAGAAAATGCACATTTTGAGCTTTTTGTTTAGCCGTTTCAAACCCCTTCGCCTCCGTTAAGGTTTTTTCATCCTTAAGGCTAGCGACAATCCAACTGTCACTTGCCCCCGTTTCTAAACGTAGTATCGAGTACGGCTGTTCCTCAAACTGGAGAAATCCCAACTCCAACCCCGACAACCATGCCGCTAAAGGCAAAGCGCGTTGAGAAAACATAATTAACCCCGGAATTCGTTGGTGCGCTTCAATCCCAAACAATGACAGAGGAAACACCTCACCAAAACTAATATCCCACTCGCCCATTTCTGCTAAATCAGAAGCCGCAAGGCTGACAAATGCCCATTTATCGGCTTTGTCACCTCGGACTGCATCGGGTAGGAGAACAGCATTGAGGGGAGGATACTGAACCGAACTCGATTGCGCGTTTTCGTCATATCCAGGTTGGTTTGGGTAAAATTCTGCCATACGTTGGACTAACCACTGATTGAGAGTATAGGTTCGGCGTGTCGGCGCTGCGAGTATCCCTGCATCTTCACAAGCTTTGGTGATCATATTGTTCATTTGGCGGCGAAAGAAGCGAATCTTACGGGGGGTAACGCCTGCTTGAGCAATGGCTTTTTCGATCGCTTCTCGCAACCAGCTAGAATTCACTTCCTGACTAGAGCAAAATTGTGAATAGCGAAACAAGGTATCGGCAGAGGAAGCAATATCGACAGGAGATTCACAAATTAAAACTTCCCACTGTTTCTTGTGATTTTCATCTAAAATCGGACGCGAATAAAAATCTAATTCCCAGATTTTGCTCATTGTTATCCTTTAGACTTTATAATTTTGTCAAAATCGTAATTTGGCTAAAAAGCTTTTGGCAATCCTGCTTGTTTTAAAACTGCGTTAGCAGTATGACGTGATTTTATTGTACTATCTACAACAAATCTTTGCTGGGTTAACGGACTATACCAAATTTCATGATCTCCTTTTCCCTGACGTTCAAAATAACATCCTGCATTTAAAAGAAGTTTCTTTAATTGAGGAGTGAATGAAGATGACATTTTTAAGACGTTAGTGAAATGATCTCTTGACGATGACTGGTTAACTCAATAGCAATATCACCTTGATAATCTTCTGCTATCATTCCATTCAAAATTAATAATTCTGGGATCATTTCTCGTAACTTTTTATTAAGACTCTCTAAAGTCTCTGCTTCCGTCGCTAAACCCGATACATCTTCACTGGTAGCAACCCAAACCTCTGCTTCAGCATCCCAAAATGCTTCTATTTTATAGTTTTTGGATTCTGTCATTGTTTTACTTTGTGAGGTAATACTGCAATCATATCTTTTTACTGTTGACTGATACAACTTCCCGAACGCGATAAATAGGGCGTTGCTGAGACTCGTGATAGGTTCTCATTACTAACTCTGCTAACAAGCCAAAGCAAAATAATTGTACCCCAGTTAATACTAACAACATTGCCAACATGAGTAGAGGACGGTTGCCAATATTTTGACCGAGTACCAATTTAAGAAACGTTAAATATGTCCCTAAACTCATCCCCATGATAATAGAGGCTAAACCAGCAAATCCGAAACCATGCATAGGACGAGTCAAAAACTTTTTGATAAAAAAGACCGTCAATAAATCCATTAAAACGCGAAAAGTTCTCCCTAATCCATATTTACTATTTCCGTAGCGGCGGGGATGGTGGTTGACCGGAATTTCTGCAATTCTCGCTCCTTCAATATAAGCTAAAGCAGGTAGAAATCGATGCAGTTCTCCATAAAGATTCATATCGGCTACTAGTTCAGCGCGATAGGCTTTTAAAGAACAGCCAAAATCGTGAAGATAAACCCCCGTTGCTTGAGCGATAATCCAGTTGGCAATTTTGGAAGGAAGCAAGCGAGTTAAGGCATGATCTTGTCGATTTTCTCGCCATCCACTGACGAGATCGTATCCTTCTTGCAGTTTAGCAATGAGTCGAGGAATGTCGGCAGGATCGTTTTGTAAATCACCATCTAATGTGACAATTATTTTACCTTGAGCGTAGTTAAAACCTGCGGCTATTGCTGGCGTTTGACCATAATTTCGACGGAGAATTACGGCTTTTAGATCGGTGCGACACAGTGCTAGTTGTTTTAATAACTCGGTTGAACCGTCGGCAGAACCGTCATCAACACAAATAATTTCATAAAATAACTGGTGTTCGCTTAAGGTGTTAGCAATATTATCAATTAACAGAGATAGCGTTTCCCGTTCATTATAAATAGGGATGACAACGGAGATCTCTACCTGAGTTATCATATTAGCTAACTTGAAAGAAAAATTAGAAGAGGAAAAGAGATTAGACACGATTAGTTTACTTGATATAGTTTTGCAGCAGAATTTTCCCAAACAAACGAACTGTTTTGATAGAATAAAGGATGATTTTCGACAATTGTGAAATCTGGAAAGAGATAATCATTGCGTTGCAGCATAAAATAATTGGGTGAAATATAATAATTTCCTGCTTGGCAAAACTCTCTCTCTGCTAAAATTTTTAGGTTGCGTTTAGTAATGTACTTGTCAATATAACGGTAAGGGTGTTCGTAAGCAACCCATCCCGGTCTAGGATCGTAGGTACAAATTGTAGAATTTTTAGGAATCTGTTGCAGAATCTGTGCCATATCTGACGAACTCATTAGTCGTTGGGTTCCATATTTACTAACTAGGTATTTATAATCGAGTTGTAAGTTAAAAGCAATTGAAAGTAATAGACTAATCCCACATACAATAAAAATAATTTTTTCCAGATGATTAGAGAGTTTTAAATAAGCTAAGCTCAAAATTGTCAAGACAAGCGGTGTCATTAAAATAATTAATTTATAGTGTACGTAAAAATTACCTGTATAGTTAGAGGCAGCAAATAGGTAGAGTAGGTTAGTCAGCAACCAATAAATAAGCAGCAACTTCTTGCCTCTAAATTTGATTAATCCTACCCCTAAAGTTAAAGCCATAAACAAGACTGCAAACACCGTTAATGCTTTTGAATCGCCTACAAAATAAACCTGCGACCCCAGTTCAAAATAAGCTTGAAAGATACGGTTTAATTTTTCTCCTAGGCTAGAACCTTTTCCTGAAAAATCAATCACGGCTAAGATAATATCTTTCGTGTTTCTAAAGCCACTATTTAGCTCACCTCGCCAGTAGGGAAGGAGTGCGATCGCAAAACAAACAAGAGAAACTAAAATTAAAATTAGCTTTTTAATCTGTGGTAAATCTTTGCGTAATACAACAAAGTGTATAACACTAATTAGTGCAATGACTGGCATAACAAAAAGTGTAGTAGAATGCAAGCTGGTTAAAATCGCTAAAACTACACCATAAATAGCCCAAGACAACAGTTGAAATTTAAATGATTGATTGGCGACTGTTAATTGATAGTTCAGTAACAAGATAAACGCCAATACAAAAAAAGGAATTGAACTCGGATTCCAGCTATAAGTATTAATAAAAATTTCAGCAAACAGAAGGCTGTACCAAAACCCTGCTAATACTGATAAAAATAGGCGTTTATCATTTTCAATATTTTCAAGCAATTTATAAATAAAATAAGCTAGTAAAAGTATGGTTAAAAATGAAATTAATGCATTAAACACAACAGAAAAAAGAGGGTCTTTGCCAAAAATGGTAAAGGGAAACGATAAATAATAGTAAAGCGGCGGTAAATGATAGGGAACAGGTTGATTGGCAGTCCTTAAAGCTTCTGGACCTAAAACGGGTAAGACTCCTTGCCACATTGATTGATAGATATCTGTATCTCTGGCTTGGTCAATATAAGCAAAAGTAGTATAGCGAATTGTGAAAAGCAATCGTATTATTGCGCCTAAGAATAGGGTAAAAATAATGAAGTAGCGCGTCGAATTTCTCAAAGCTATATAATTTTTAATTTTCATAATTAAAACTGAAAACAGAATTTAAGTGTCAAGAAAATTGCGGCAGTAATCACGAAAAACCAAACCAATAGACTGAGATTTGCCATTATAGCTAACCTGGGATATTCTTGCGCTTGTCTTTGCAGTTTAAAGGGAAAGAAAACCAGATGATTATTACCTTTTAGAAGCCTTCTGAGTTTAGGTTGTAGCTGTGAAATACATCGAGAAGAAACATTCGGATTAGCCAAACAAACAATATTAGACATTCGCTGAGCTAAGCGCAATTGTAACCTAGCTCCCGGTGCGCCAAATCGATTTTGATCGACTTCTAAATTATAAGGCATAGCAACTGAGGCGAATTGAACGACAACTGCTAACGCAATTAGACTTCTCATTAACCATAATTTTAACCCTCTTGCTTTGAGAACTTCTTGAATGAAGAATCCTAACAGTGGAATCAGAATTAATTGAACTGATGTGACATGATATCTAGCTCCCCATGCGGCATCTCCTCCCCAGGAAAAAAAGCGACAATACAAAACAAAATGCAAAGCTAGATTAAAAGCTGCTGTGATCAAATACCACTGCAAATAAGGAGAAAATCGCCGCCAATACACTGCACCTAAAATAAGGCAGGGAAAGAATAGAGGATCATAAATAAACAAGCTTTTAGCAGGTGATATTAAAGGGCCAAGAATTCCTTCTATAGGAGGGTTTACAAAAGGGTAGTTATCAGGCAACTTAGGTAATCCTGACCACATAGGATCGGTGTTTAGTTGCACTTTTTCGACTTGTTTTCCAGAAGCTAAAAAGCTACCATAACGGATAAAGTCAAAAATTCTTCCTAGTATTGTTAAGGGAAGGCATCCTAATAGCCAAGTGCCAATTGCTGTTAAAAACTTTTTGCTATCTCGACTTTGCTGTAATTGACAGCCTGCTAAAAATACTAATATTGTCCCCACATGAATGATACTAGGAGTTCTAAATAACATCGCGCCTCCCAAAGCAAATCCACTCATCAACAGCCAAGATTTTTTACCGTCTTTGAAATAAGCTAAAACTGTAGCATATCCAAGCGTGACGAGTAAGAGCATTTGATTGTTGTGCTGATGGATTTGAGCATAATGAAAGACAGTTGTTCCTAACAATAAAGTCAAACTCGCTAATCCAGAAACTTTGTCATCAAATTCAAATAGTTTAAGCAGCCAAAAACCCGCTAGTACAACAGCGATATTAAGCGGAATAAAAATCAAAAAGCTGACAGCTAATTCTCGCCATCCTTGTTCATCTATTATAGGAAATAACTTGTGTAATTGCGTTCCCACCCAATCGCCTGGAAGCATGACTATTGATTGACCTTGTTCGTAAGCAATATAGCGTTTTTCTCCAACTCCTATAATGCCAAAACGAATATCTCCTCTGATTTTAGGTTTTAGATCTGGCTCTATTTGAACTTCTTGGGTTCCTGTCCACCAAGCATGAGTCATTTGGAGTCGGAGTTCTGTATCCAAACCGCCAACGGTTGCCGTATTGATGGCAATCAACCACAAAAGAGAAATAAGCGCAATCTGAGTAGAAACTTTTTTCATTATTAGCTTAAAAAATCAATTTATTTAATCATATTGAGGTAAAGAGTAAGATAAATAAGCCATGCGTTTGACTTCTCGCCGTCCGCGAGCGACAGAATCTAAAATCAAACCACAGGTTAAACTTAAAAAAGCCAGTAACATGATCGAAGCTGCTAAAATTGCCGTTGGAAATCTAGGGACTAACCCTGTATCCAAATAAGTGATTAAAATAGGCAATCCTAAACAGATTGAAAGCAAAGCTAACCCCAAAAATAAGATTCCAAAGAATAAAAAAGGCTTCACTTCTTTAAATAATAATATTGCCGTTCCTAAAACCCGCCAACCATCTGTAAAAGTTTTGAGTTTGCTTTGAGAACCTGGCGGTCTGGAACTGTAGAGAACAGATTCTTCAGCAAAGGGCAATTTTAATTCTAAAGTATGAACTGTTAGCTCAGTTTCTATTTCAAAACCACTAGAAAGAGCCGGAAAAGACTTAACAAAACGGCGTGAAAAAATGCGATAACCTGAGAGCATATCTTTTAAGTCTGCCTGAAACAGAAATTTAACCACTCCCATCAGCAATAAATTACCACTACGATGTCCCAGACGGTAAGCTTCCTTATCTTCCGCTATGGGACGGCGCACTCCTACCACCATGTCAAGATGATTGTCAGTCAACCTTAAAATGAGACGGCGCACTGCCTCCACCTCATAAGTATTGTCTCCGTCTACCAAAATATAAATATCAGCCTCAATGTCAGCAAACATCCGGCGGACGACATTGCCTTTACCCGGTTGAGGTTCGTAGCGCACGATCGCACCTGCCGCTCTAGCTTGTTCGACTGTATTATCAGTAGAGCGGTTATCATAAACAAAAATTTTTGCTTTTGGCAACTGCTTTTGAAAATCCTCAACCACAGCAGCGACAGTCAAACCCTCGTTACGACAGGGAACGAGGACAGCAATCTGATAATTATCGAAGGGAGGCAACGACTCTAGCATGGTTTCTGAGGATACAGACAAATGCCGATTGACACAACTTGACCTCAATTTAATGCATTTTCAGGGAATAAGGAAGAGGATTTTAAAAATTGACTGGATTGACACCGATTAGGTAGCTATCAAGATCAAAGGATTATTAGACAGATTTAGCCTAAATCTGCATACAAGACCCCATTATCCCCTTCTTCCGCCAGAATCTTCGATAATTTTGATAAAACCTAAACCAACTTGTACAAAATGCTCATCTTCTAAAACGTAATCACTGGTATAAATCTGTGCATTAGATTGGCGTAATTTTAAATATAGGGCTTTAACACTTAAGTGATGTTGATCTCGACGATGGGATAAGGCTAACCATCCCCAAGTATCTATGAAAACAGATTTAATGATAGTTAGGTTTGGCATTATTCGTACAACTCTTTATCAATTTGTACGGATGAAATTGCCTCAGTATCAAAAATACCTATAACCGATAGTAAAGGATCATTATCTAGGTTTTGGGGTGAGCTATAATTAATGATCTCAGAAGTTTGCTGTTCTTTAAACTGTTGTTTTAAAGATTGTAAAATTTCTAACAATTGGGTAACAATAGATTCAGGTGCATTTTGGATTTCTCGTAAGAGTTGTTCTTTGGCATTCATGAATTTTATTTTATTTGGATGATCATAAATTATATACGGTAGAACGGATTATAATTTTGGAAATCTTAATCGCCGCGTCCCCCCACCCCCCACCCCCCACTCTCTACTTACGCCGTCGGAGGTTGCGAGAACGCTTCTTCGGTGGTGAATTTTCTTTTTCTTTGCCGCCGAGTTCTTCGCGTATTTGTTTGAAGGCATCTCGCCGCAGGTAAGGATACTCTCCTATCCATAAATCGAGTTGCGGCAAGTAAACGTCGGTAATTTTGTCAATAAGACTGAGATCGTCTTGTTGAGATAGAATTAACATTTCGGCGACTTGTCCGCGCTTGATGCCACGATAGATGCGGCGCAAGGGAGTTTGTACTGTCGCTGAGAAGCCTTCGCGATCGCCCACCTCTACATTAATATACCGTTCCCGATTTTCGATAACGACCAGTTCGCCTCGCTGGTTGACAGTTTCCTCCTCGCCAATGAGTTCTTCGGTGAGATAAACCTCCAGCACCCGACCTCGCCAAAAGCCACTGTAAGCAAAACGGCGATAGGCAGCGTTACGCCTGCTTGCCCAATAAACTGGCCCCCAAAGCCAATAAAGTCCGGCAACAATGTCAAAAATGAGCTTAATTGTCTGTCCTCCCGACCCCAACAATTTGCCCAACAGCCAAAAACCGGTTAGCGCCACCACCGAAATCAACAGGCGACGCAAGACCTCTTGCCACGTTCCCCAATAATAGGCATACTGCGGCCCGGTGGCAATGGCGGGAACGATTTGCTCGAAAGCTTGACGGGTGAGAGGAACGAGCATTTATTAATAAACAATCATTAATTATTAATTATCAGTTATTTAATTGCGTTGCGCGACCAACATTACTCTAAAGACTCTGATAGATTTTATACATGAGGTCATCCCAAGTAGCATCCTCTGCTAGTTCCTCAATCATCTGCTAGTTCCTCAATCATCCGCCGTGCTTCTTGCTTCACTGAGGTGTTTTTCATTCTAAAGAACCTACAACGCTTTCAACATCTAGTTTAATCTCTGGCCATAGATAACATTATCACGCCCTACGAGATCGGCGATCGCACTGTCGATTAATATAGCACTCTTAATTAAGTTGTAATATCTTGGTGGAGCCTAGCGTTTTACTCGCCCTTAACTTCTATTTTCTATACATTTGTAACAATAGATGTCAAAAAACGTCATCAATGACGCAAAGTATTGGATGAATATGTCATTTTCAGGAGTTCATCCATTATGACGATCTCTGATACCCAAGTGTTCGTGGCTCTCGTAATTGCGTTACTGCCAGCTATTATGGCTTTTCGCTTAGCTACGGAACTTTATAAATAGAATGGTCGTTTAAGACAACAGGTAAGCTGCTCATCTCAAGGGCAAAGCCGAGAAATCTCTCCAAGATAACGGTTTTTCCTAACGAGATGGGTAGTCTGTTGCTCAAATAAAGATTTTCTGGGGTCGAAAACGTTATCATTGCCTGCTGACAACCTTATGAGCGCTCTGCAACCTTTAAAAACATCTCGCATCAAACCGCCTCACCTTCGGTGCCAACATCGCCGCCAGCGTCAACAGCCTTACCATCGCTTGGTTGCCATTGAACTGTCGGTTAAGTTAGCCGTCAACGGGTTGCTAGGAGCCATTGCCATCTTTACCATCATTAAACTCTTACCTTATCAACTCGCTCAACAAAAACAGCTACAAGAAGTGCGAGTGCAAGTGCAAGATACCGAACGGCGCGTCACGAAGCTCAAAACCGAATTTAGTCACAACTTCGACCCCAACCAGACGAAGAGGGTAATGCAGGAGCAAAGTCCTCGCCTTGCCCCCAACCAACGCCGGATTTTTTGGCAACAGTAGGCTTTTCTCAATGTGTTAAAAGAGTTGGAAGAACTGCGAGATTGCTAAAATCTAAAAGCAAAATGGTACGATTAGCTGTCTCATGACCACTCCCTCCGATCTTCCCCCCTCCACCGATTCCTCTGCTACTGAGCCAACTCCCAACGGTAAGGAACCGCTACCAAGTTCCCCCTCTGAGGAATTAGGATCTGAAGTATTAGCACGGCTATCCTCATCGCCGAAATCTATCCCCCTGTATTTTCAAGAAATTGAATCATCCAACCCTTGGTTGCTATTAACCTCGGTCGGGGTGATGGGTATCGGTTTGGCGTTAAACTGGCCGTGGGTGGGATTTTCAGGAGCATTACTGGCCTTGATGCTATCGCTACAAACTGTCTTGCCTTCGTTGCGCGAATGGATTGTTCTCTACTTAACCCCCAACGAACGTAACACAGTCAGCGGATTTTTGGTTTTTCTCTTGGCGATCGCAGGATTAGCCCATTATTTTGGTGTCTATATTAGACTTAAAATCTGGCTCAACCAGTTCCAATACGATGAATTTGGTTCTTGGGCAGAGTGGGTGGGAGCGCTAGGACAGATCATGATCGCTGTTTTAGCGGTTTATGTCGCTTGGGAACAATATGTCATTTCCAAAGATTTGACTATCCAGCAAAACCGTATTACGCAACAACAAACTATTGATGCTTATTTTCAAGGAATTTCTGAGCTAGCCTTAGATCAAGAGGGATTTCTCGAAGACTGGCCTCAAGAACGGGCGATTGCTGATGGGCGTACAGCTTCTCTGTTAAGTAGTGTCGATGCTAGCGGCAAGGCGAAAATTTTGCGATTCTTATCCCAGTCTAAACTCCTGACTCCCCTCAAGCGCGATCGCTATTTGGGCCGTCCCATTCTCGATGGCTTTGGGGGATATGCTGAAGACCGCCTCGAAGGGGTGCGCGTGGTCAATTTAGGCGTAATGCTAGCAGGGGCCGACCTAGCAGGTCAAGATTTGCGCTGGACAGACCTCAGCGAAGCCAATCTGGTCAGAGCAGATTTAAGTAGCTGTGATTTAGTGAAAGCGAATTTGTCTCGCACCGTTCTCTTTGAGTCCAATCTCAAAAAGGCCAATCTTAAAGGCGCAAAATTCTTTTATGGGTCATTAGAAACCGCCAGCCCTCGCAGTCGCAGCCTTCCACCAGACTACCAAACCGGAGCGCAAACGGGTCTCGTCATCGAAAATGCTAACCTCTCTGAGGTACACAACCTGAATGAAGAACAGCGTTGCTACTGTTGTATGTGGGGAGGGGAGTTTACTCGCGCCACCATTCCCGGCGGATGTCAGGGAATCCCCAACAAATTAGAGAAGTAGTTTGACTTTTGCCTTCAAATCTTGTTGGACGCAATCATAAGGGTAATGTACATTAGTAGGTTGTAGATGCTAAGGTTAGGATAACGTTGTGACCTATAAAGAGTTTTGTCTGTTATTGGTTTCTGTACTGACCAGTGCAATGGGTCAGTTATTTTTGAAATGGGGAGCAACAAAATTAGGAAAAGTCACCTCGACGAATGCTATCAGCCTAATTATGAATATCGTGTTTACCCCTGAGTTGATTTTGGGGTTATCTTGTTATGGCGTGGGCGCGATCGCTTATATTCTCTTGCTGACTCGCGTTAACCTGAGTGTAGCGGGGCCTTCAGCTTCTATGATTTATATTTTTTCTGTCTTAATCGGCTATTTTGTTTTTAAAGAAACTATCCCAATTTATCGCGTTTTTGGCTTAGGTTTTATTGTTTGTGGCGTGGTTTTAGTCGTTTGGCGACACTGATAAGCTAGAAAACATTTAATCTGTAGAACCTGACAAAAGAGGTTTATCACTTCAAGCCGGTTCGCTCAAAGTTGCGGGAATAGGCGTTTCTACTGGAGGCGCGATCGCAATATCTTCGACTTCTGGTAAGGGTGCTAAAATAAGGCGATCGCTGGCTTGAATTTCACCGGAAAGCCTTTTTAAAAGCTGGGGACGCGGATCGTGGAGTAAATAAATCATTTCATCACCGATTTGCCAATCTTCATTGACTTTGACCACCTGTAAGCTATTTTGTCGGATAACAAGCAAAGGCAGAAGTTCTCCCCTGCTAATGAGAGATTGCCAATGCGTTTGTTGGGGTGCTGCGTTAACTTCGTGCAAAACCGTCTTGCCTAACTTAAATTTTCCCTCATTGAGCCATTGATTCCACTGTTTGATCGACTGACCATCGACAAACGCCGCATTGACTTTAGTTTTATTAGCACTTTGGCTGGGAAAAACCGCATAAACGCGAGGCGGTTGAAATTCTTCTAACGTTCGCTGGGCCAAAACGAGATTGACTTCGCCATTGCTAGTAAGTGCCACAAAGGTTCCCATTGAGTCGATGCCTGCTTCTTCTAAGACATCAGGGTCGAGTCCGCTACTTTCAAACACTGACAACCCTTCGGCTCGCGCTTGACGGCAAGCATCGGCATCAGTATCGATCAGCACGACCGATTCTCCCTGTTGTTGAAATAGCCGCCCTATCAATCGCCCCAACGGATTACAACCCACAATGACCGCGCCAGTCGCCTGCAAAGAAGTAATTTTGAGCCATTGCGCCACCCAACGAGCCGTCAATCCCTGTACGAACACGGTCATCATAATCGTGAGAAACACGAGGGCTTTGATAGACTCACCGCCGTTAATGCCTTTTTGCGTCAGTAAAATAGCAAAAAGTGAGGCTACTGAAGCCGAAACAATCCCTCTAGGCGCAATCCAAGCCAAAAACAGTTTTTGTCGCCAGTTGAGCCTACTATTAAAAGTACAGAGCGTGATGCTGAGCGGTCGGACAATCAGCATTAACGTCAAAACCGTCCAAATGCTGCCCCAACCCAACGCGAAGATGCTATCAATCGACAGATCGGCAGCTAGCAGAACGAATAGGACAGAAACACATAAAATCGTCAATTGTCCCTTAAAACGCCTCAAAAGCCGCTCTTCAGGGATGGAGGAAGCTCTCAGGACAATCCCCGCTATTACCACAGCCATTAATCCCGATTCACTGCGACACATTTGAGCCAAGCCGAATAAACCCCAAACCCCCGCCAGAACAACGAGATTTCTGAGATCTTCTGACAAAAAATTAGCTCTTTTGAGAATAAGACCGAGCAAAGCACCGCTCGCGCCGCCGATCGCTGCCCCAATCCCCAAACGAAGCAACAAGCCGTTAGCCATTTCGAGGGGGCTGGCATGGCTGTTGAGAATCGTATTTAACACCACTACCGCTAGAATCGCGCCGACGGGATCGATCAGTACCCCTTCACTTTCTAAAAGAGTGGCAACTTGGCGATCGACCTGGACTTGGCGCAGCAAGGGACTAATAACCGTCGGCCCGGTCACGACAACCAACGCGGCATACTGAAAAGCGATCGGCCAGGGAAATTCAGCCAGCCAATGGGCTGCCATTCCACCACCCATCAGGGTTATCAGCGTGCCAAAAGTGACCAGGTTTCGCAAGTTACCCGATACCTGAGCCAAATCTCTTAACGCTAAGTTCAAGCCCCCTTCAAACAAAATAATAGCAACGGAAAGGGCTACTAGCACTTCTAAACCCATGCCCAATTGATGGGGATGGAGGATGTTGCAGATATCGGGCCCTAACAAGATGCCAAATAGCAGTAAAAAGACAATACTGGGAACCTTCAAAAATTCAGCCGCCACCTGAGCGCTGATGCCCGCTAAAACAGCTATCACAATTTGTAGGGTAAGTTCAAACGATCCTTCCATAAGTCTTGTCGAACATTTAGATTTTAGAAGCAACTTTTTATACATTACTTCACACTATGTACTGTATTGGACTCATGAGCGGCACGTCTGTCGATGGCATTGATGCAGCGTTGGTAGAGATTTCAGGTAGTGAGCTAAATTTACAAGTCGAATTGCTCGCCGCACAAACACATTCTTACCCAGCAACAATGAGAGAGGAGATTCTAGCCGTTTGTGCGGGAAAACCCCTGTCAATGGAAGCATTTGCCCAATTAGATGAGGCGATCGCTTCTGTTTTTGCCGACGCTGCCAATGCTTTTGCGGAAAAATATCCGCCTGCTGAATTAATCGGTTCTCACGGACAGACCGTTTTTCATCGACCGCACTCAGACAAGTTCTCGATAGGCTATAGCTTACAATTGGGCAGAGGAGAGGTTATTGCTCATTTAACAGGCATGACCACCGTCAGTGACTTTCGGACGGCGGATATTGCCGCAGGAGGACAAGGTGCTCCTTTAGTCTCTAAAATCGATGCTTGTCTACTGAGTCATCCCCAAAACAGCCGATGTGTGCAAAATATCGGCGGTATCGGTAACGTCACCTACCTACCTCCTCGCGACCAACCCGATTGGCAAGCGCAAGTTCGTGGCTGGGATACGGGGCCAGGCAATGTTCTGATCGACTTGGCAGTACAAAAATTAACCCAAGGAGAACAAACCTACGATCGCGATGGCAATTGGGCCGCGCAAGGCACTCCCTGCCAACCCCTCATCGAACAATGGTTACAGCACGAATTTTTTCAACAACCCCCCCCCAAATCGACCGGACGCGAATTATTTGGCGAGGCGTTTCTATCGCAATGCTGGCAACAAGCACAAGCTTACGACCTCAGTCAGTCCGATTGGTTAGCCACAGTGAGCGATCTCACTGCCGCTTCTATTGCCGATAGTTACCATCGATTTATACCACACCGCATGGCGGAAGTGCTTATCTGTGGTGGTGGCAGTCGCAATCAATACCTAATAGCGCGGTTGAAGCACCACCTACCTCCCTCAGTCAAAGTCTTGACAGTTGATGAAGTGGGACTGAGCGGAGAGTTTAAAGAAGCGATCGCCTTTGCCATCCTAGCTTACTGGCGAGTCGGGCAACCTCCTTACCCTGGCAATCTACCGCAGGTAACTGGGGCCAGACAGCCGATGCTACTCGGCAACATTCACTACCCTTTTGGCTACCCCAAGCCAGACAGTGGCTTTTCTCAATTTTGAGGCGATTCCCTGTTAGTTTTTGGCTGGGTTAGGGAATTCTAGATAGTGACAACCTCAAAGTTGTCCCTATCGTTTTCTCTCATCTGTAAAGGGACAAGGAGTGGTACGTTGGTTCATAATTTTTTGATGCAAGCGGGACGTTGGACAATTGAAGGCAATTGGTTAGAACGCAATGAACTACCCATGCCTGTCAAAGGCCAGACGATGGTGGCTTGGAGTCAGGATAACTGGTTTACGATGGTGACGAAACTGGTATTTCCGCTCAACGAACGAGAGGCAATTTCTTATCAATACCGTGGCCGTCTTGACGGAGAAGAACGCCAGTACACTTATGTTTTACAGCAAAGCTTACTGGGAAAGGTCGAAGGAGAAGGCTGGATCGCGCCGAACTCCATTATTCAACGATACTGGGTTTTGAGCGATCGGCAACGTCGGAGTGGATTTGAAACCTTTTATCGCATTGACAAGCAGACTTATCACCTCTCCAGTGGCATTTTAGCGGGCCACTATCTCACGAGTACGATGGAAGCTACCTTAACGTTACAACTCTAACTCTTTTCATCTAGCCTCATCCAATAAATCCTGTAAATCCTGTAAATCCTGATCCTGTTCCCTATTTCTCTGAGTGACTTTAATTTTGCCTAGGTACTGATATGATGCCAGATTCTAGACACCGCCGCTTACTTGCCAACCGCTACCAACTGATTGACTTAATAGGAAGCGGGGCGATGGGTCAAGTTTATCGCGCCGAAGATAAATTACTCGGAGGAGTCACTGTCGCCGTTAAGTTCCTGTCCCAAGCACTCCTCAACAATCGAATGCGGGAACGTTTCGAGCGCGAGGCAACTATTTCCGCTCTCTTAGGCGAAAAAAGTAGCCACATCGTCCGCGTCAAAGACTACGGCGTAGACGATAAAGAAATTCCGTTTTATGTAATGGAGTTCTTGCAAGGGGAAAGCCTCTGTGAAATCATTAAATTTCGCCCGCTTTCTCTAACGCGGTTTTTGAAATTGACTCGACAGATTTGTTTTGGCATGGAGTGCGCTCACAAAGGCATCATGTTTCAAGGCGAAATGTCCCCCATTATCCATCGCGATATCAAGCCCAGCAATATGCTCGTCGTGCAAGACGCTGCTTTAGGGGAATTAGTAAAAATTCTCGACTTCGGCATCGCCAAGATCGTCCAATCGGGAGAAGCTCAAACGCAGTCTTTCATGGGAACTTTGGCTTACTGCTCTCCCGAACAAATAGAGGGCAAAGAACTCGACATCCGTTCCGATATTTACAGTTTGGGCATCTTGATGTACGAAATGGTGACGGGAGAAATGCCCATTTTTCCCGATAATTCTTCGTTTGGAGCCTGGTACGAAGCCCACCACTATGCCAAGCCGAAACCCATAGATTCTAAACTCCATCTCTCGCCTCCTCTAGTATCCCTGATTTTGAAGTGCCTGGCCAAAGCTCCACAAGATCGTTGCCAAAGCATCGGCGAACTGTTGCAATCGCTAGAAAGCTTAGAACCCACTCAGCCGGCTCCCCACACCGAAACCATTGCTGCTTTGCCAACGCTCGCCGCAACACCGACAGTCATAGCCCAGTCTACCAACCGCCAATCCCTCGCTAAAGCGCAAGATCTGTGCTTGAAAATGTCCTGGCCGACAGACAAACCAGAGCAAAAAATTGTTTTTCCTCACGTCATGCGAGCCAATGAAGGCACGTTTGCTAGTTTGTGGGTGATGCTAGACCGCCAGGATATTCTCGATCGCGTCTCTAGTATTCGTTACAATCAATTTATCTTTATTACCAACCCTCACCCGATGATCCTGTGGATTACTGTCCTCTACAATCGCGCTCACGGTCCACGTTGGCTTCCTTGCTATCTCGACCTCAAAACCCCTTCTGGACAGCGTTTTGCTCGTCTTTTGGGCGAGTTAAGTAGCTACTGGATTTTGTTTTTTGCTTTAGAGCAACCTCAACGCTGCCAGCACGCTTTGTCAGCCACTATTGCTCCCAATCAGTGTAAAAATCTCAAAGAATGGGCCGATAACAGCCAACTGATTCGAGGCGGCAGGCCGCAAGTGACCAAACGCCTGTTACGCCAAGAGTTTGAAAAGCTAAAACCTAAAATTTTGAGCAAACTTGAAGAAATCCAAACGACTGCGCCTCGTACTAAAGATTTGTCGGGATTGTAGCCTATGTAGGGGCGAATGGCGTTTGCCCAAGAGAGGAGAATGAGAGTCAAACTCACTTCGTAACCATTTTTGTAACGGCATCCCCCAAATGATGAGTCTGGCGTAAGATGGAGGGAAATCATAACGGTACGGGACAATGGGCAACAAACCGAGCTATTTTACCAATTCCCTCAATGTCTACGACACATCTATGGGTAAGGGCGAACGCGATTCGCCCCTACGTTTGTCCATTTGTCTGAAGATTTTGCAGAATTGGTATTACTATCTCGCTATTCTCATCGGTTCTCTAATTATCTCTGTGCCTTTGATGGCAGCGCCTCAGACAACCCAGATAAATCTTGCTCAACAACAATCTACTCCAGAAACCTCAGATCCCAACCGTATTGCGGCGGAAAAAGCAGAAGAAGAAGCTAAGAAGTTAGACTTAAAAACGACACCAATAACCCAAGTTATTGTTAAATGGGAAGAAGCTCTAAAATACTGGCGTTTAGCAGGAGATAAAGCGAAAAAAGCTAAAACGCTTTGGTTGATTGCCGGATTATATCATCTTCGAGGAGAATATCGGCAATCTTTAAAGTATGCTCAGCAATCATTATCGATTTATGAAGCTTTAGGCGATCGCGAGGGGAAAAATTCAGCACTTGCTTTCATCTCTGTAAACTATAAGTTCTTGGGAGAATACCCAAAAGCGATCGATAGTTTTAAACAATTTATATCTCTATCTGACCATCCTGGAGCTTTATCCGGTGCTTTGGGTAATATGGCGCAGATTTATCAGGATTTGGGTGAAACTCAGAAAACTCGTGATACTTATAACCAAGTTTTGGCTTTTTGGCAAGAGAAAGGGGATGTTCTTGAACAAGCTGAAGCATTACAATATATAGGACTTTCTTACTTCTTTTTAGGTGAGGTTCAGAAAAGCCTCGACACCCTCACTCAAGCGAACACACTCGATCCTGAATTTAAGAGAGAAAGAAGCCAGGTCGATCTGATTTACGCCTTGTTATCAAACTCAAGCTGTGCCGATAAGTTGGAATCTTTGAAAAAGCCGTCGAACCTCGATTTATCGGGGAATTCAGCAAACCAATCCGAAACCACTAACAATAATATTGAAAACTTCATTCAAGAAGCCCAAAAATATCGCTCGCGAGAGATTCTTAGGGGTGAGGCGGATTTTCTTGATTTCTTGGGTGGTCTAGGATACCAAATATTCGGGGAATATCAAAAAGCCTTGGAAGTTTACCAACAAGCACTACAATTGTACCGTGTAATGGGTGCTAAACCCGACGAAGCAGAAACACTTACAGATATTGCTGATATTCTAAACCTCCAAGGGAAAAAACAGGAAGCGATTAATACCCTCAACCAAGCATTAGACATCCAGCGTCAAATTAAGATCCGTCCCAAAGAGGCAGAAACGCTATTAACGCTTGGTGATGTTTATCAATCTTTGGGGGCGTATCCTCTCGCTCTGACAGCTTACAATGAAGCATTATCGCTATATCAAATTATTGGCAATCGAGACGATGAAACTAATACGCTTAATAAAATGGGTTCCCTTCATCGCAAACAGCAAGATTACTCCTCAGCCCTCCAACACTATCAGCAAGCCTTAGCCATATCTCGAACGACAGGAAACTGCAACAATGAAGCGCGATCATTGGACTATCTTGGTCAAACTTACCTGGCTTTAGGAGAATATGCAAAAGCCACTAGTGTTAACAATGAGGGAATTAGCTTATCTCGTAATTTAGATGTTATTGAGTATAAATTAACCTCAGAAGCCAAAATACTTAATAATTTAGCCAGAGTAGAAATAAAACAAGGAAATCACCCTAAAGCTTTAGAATTAGCCCAAAAAGCGAGAGAACTGATTCAAGAATCCGGCTTTCGGAACTTAGAACCCGATGCCCTTGCTGTTACTGCCGAAGCTTACGAAGCCCTACCGCAACCTGATAAGGCAATCCAAACCTATCAAGAACAACTCTCCCTCTATCGTACTCTGGGATTACAACCCGAAGAAGCCCAAAGCCTCTACAATCTTGCCCGAATGCAACGCCAAAGCGATAAACTGCCGCAAGCCTTAGAAAATATCCAAAATGCCATTGAAATTGTTGAAAATCTGCGTACTACTCTCGCTAATCCTGACTTAAAAACCACCTACTTCGCTACTGTCCAAGATTACTACGAACTCAATATTGATATTTTAATGCAACTGCATCAACAAAACCCCAGTCAAGGATACGATGCCCAAGCCTATCATATTAGCGAACGCGCCCGCGCCCGAACCCTCATTGAACTGCTTAACGAAGCCAACGCTGACATCCGACAAGGTGTCGATCCTATCTTACTCGAAGCCGAAAAATCCTTACAATTCCAACTCAATGCCATTGAGAAACGCCGCGTCGAACTCTACACCAACCGCGAAAGTACCCCCACTCAGAAAAGCGAAATTGATCAACAACGAGAAACGCTACTCACGCAATACGCAGAAATCAAAGCCAAAATTCGCGTCAGCAGTCCCCGTTATGCTGCCCTCACCCAACCGCAACCCCTCACTTTAAACCAAGTTCAGCAACAGCTATTAGACGAAGATACTCTCCTCCTGCAATACTCCCTCGGCAAAGAAAACAGTTACCTTTGGTTAGTCACCTCTGAAGGCATGACTAGCTACATCCTCCCCAAACAGGCAGACATCGAAGACACCGCCAAAGCCTTCTATAATCTCATGCGTGATGCTGACTATCAATATGACACTCGCGGGTTAGCCGTCGTTCCCAGTAAAACACCACCAGAAGCCGCCCCGAAGCTTAGTCAGATGCTTTTCGGTCAAATAGCCGACAAACTCACCAAGAAACGCCTCTTAATCGTCGCTGATGGCGCATTACAATACATACCCTTCGCCGCCGTGCCTCTCCCCAACTCCCCAACCTTAATCCCTCTCATCAGTCAGTATGAAATCATCTCCCTTCCCTCCAGTTCCAGCCTCGCCGCGATCCGACAGGAAAGTCAAAAAAGACAAAAAGGAACGAAAACCCTGGCTATTCTCGCCGATCCCGTCTTTAGTCAAGATGATCAACGTATTAAGAGCCATTCTCACGCTAAGGCTAACACCAATGATCTAAATCGAACATTGCTTGATCGCTCCTCCAACGATCTCGATATCGGTAACTGGGAACGCCTTCCTGGTACGAGACAAGAAGCTGAAGCGATTCTATCTCTTATCCCCGATACGGAGAGACTAGAAGCTTTCGACTTCGCTGCCAACTTCACCGCCGCCACCCATTCTGATTTAAAACAATACAAAATCGTTCATTATGCGACTCACGGACTTCTCAACAGTGTTAACCCCGAATTATCGGGTATCGTCCTTTCGATGGTGGACGCGGAAGGAAACTCACAAAACGGCTTTCTCCGGCTCAATGATATCTTTAACCTCGATTTAGGAGCAGAATTAGTGGTTTTAAGTGCTTGTCAGACAGGATTGGGCAAAGAAGTCAAGGGTGAAGGATTGGTAGGGTTAACGAGAGGCTTTATGTATGCAGGATCGCCAAGAGTTCTAGTCAGCCTCTGGAACGTCTCTGACGCAGCGACAGCAGAGATGATGACTCGTTTCTATCGCTTAATGTTGCGCGAGAAGTTAGCCCCATCCCAAGCGCTCAGACAAGCACAGCTAGAAATGCAAACACAAACCCAATGGAAATCCCCTTATTATTGGGCAGCGTTTACCCTTCAAGGTGAGTGGCGCTAGCGTTTCTAAATTCTTTGTGCCTTTGTGTCTTTATGGTTAATCCAAAAACCAATTTATTTTTTCGGCGAAAAATACAACAAGGGAAACCAACTGCGACTGAGAATATCGTTGGCAAGACTGGGAACTGTCCATTCTGAAAGAGTGCTGCGGTTATTGCCAACAGCGATCGCGCTGATGTCATGGGTCAGTGCTGTTGCTAAAATTTCCTGTAAGGGATTGCCTTGACGGACTTCTGTCTCGACGGCGACATTGAGATTCTCTAGTTGCGTTTTGATGGCTGAGAGCTTTTCTCGCGCTTGGCTGAGGTGATATTGGGTAATTTCGGCTTGCCGTCTGCCGTTATCAACTACCCACAGTAGGTAACAGCGTTGGAGGCAGTGGGTGGGGCGTTGCTGAGCGCATTCTATAAAATGTTTGAGGAGATATTGAGCGGATTCTCCATCGTTGTAGGGAATCAACACGTATCGCCAGAGATGCTGACAGCGCAGTGACAGTTCTTCAGAAGTATAGGTAGAAATCAGTTGGGGGCGGAGAATCATCAACGGGACTGGGGTAAGTCGCGCCAATTCTAGGGTAGTGCTGCCAAAAATTCGGCTTTCAATCGCGCTGCGGATGGGCGTTCCTGTCAAAATCACTTCGATTTTTTCAGTCTCAATGAGACGCAAAATGTTTTCGATGATTTTTCCACTGAGTACCTCGACTTTAACCTCTACCCCGTTGGGAATCGATTGCAAAGCAGGGGCTAGCTGCTCTTTTACTTGTGCAATTTGGCCTTCGTCTACCCTCGCGAGGCTGCCATCTTTCCAGACTGAGATAGCGTGCAGGAAAACGATGCGCTTGAGTCCTCCTTTGGCTAAATCGGGAACAAAATTGACCAAGCGAGATAAGCTATCGGTCAAATCGGTACAAATTAAGACACTGTGAAACATAGCTCAAGAGAAAGCGATCGCCTAAAACCCTTTAAATCCACTATATCTGATTCTCTGCTCAAAAGAGACTTACACTTCATTATCGCTTACTGAGGGCGATCGCTCCTAGCAGAGGTAAAGTCTGTCGGTTGGGAAATCCAAGCGTTATCTGATGGAGAATTGAGCAGATTAGCTTCTGGGGAAATAGGCACTTCTACGGCTTGTGCTTGTTGCATTTCCTTAACTTTGAGCAAAATTAAATACTCGTAAAACGCCTGTAAAGTACACCAGGCAAAACCCGCCTTGCCGTCTAAAATACCGCCTAAGATAAAATACATATAAAACCCGCGCAAAAGCGGCCGCAAAGGCAATCTTAACGATAAATCTTTCAATGCTCGCCGTTTTTCTACTTCTGTCGGCCCGAAAAATAGGCTTTTCCAGCAAACCTTGCCTTGCTGCAATTGATAGACGGTTTCTCGTGCTTCATCGCTCGAATAGCGATTGTGCTTTTCAATCCAACGACTCAAGCCTTTGCTGCAAGTATAGTGAGGGTAGGTTTCGTTCAAGAATCCGACATTGCCTTGGCAAACTTCTCGTTCGGTATGTCCGTAATCGCTAAACAAAACTTTCCCATGCTCGAACAGGCGCATTTGATAGCGGGGGTATTGGGTGCTGTAGCGAATCCACTTGCCTAGAAAAATAACCCGTTCAGCCACATAATAACCGATCGCCTCAGAGCGTTGGCTAGCAGCAAGACATTCAGCAAACAGTGCCTCAGTCATTCGCTCATCTGCTTCTAGCAGGTAAACCCAGTTATATTTCGGCGCGATGGTTTCTAGCATCCATGTCCGTTGCTTGCCGTGACTCTCAAATTCGTGCTGAAAAATTCGCAGCCGATAGTGCGAGGCGATCTCAAGGGTGCGATCGCTGCTGAATGAGTCCACGACAATAATATCGTCTGACAAGGAAATGACAGACTCGATGCAAGCAGCAATATCGATTTCTTCGTTATAGGTCAGGATATAAATTGAGAGCATTGACGACTGATGGCTCAATTGAGATAAGCTGTTTTTTCCTTTAAGTATTTCAAGTTTATCAATCTCAATGCGCTTTGTCTTAAACGCTCATTTTAAAAAGGGCAGTAAAATTTTAGTGACGCGCTGGTACGCTTTCGTGCCGAATTTCTGCAATAATTGAAAATTGACTTGTAAA